>CAZMJB010000019.1:0-16237 GCA_964566735.1 uncultured Candidatus Saccharibacteria bacterium | reverse complement strand
AGACAAAGACTATCAAGGGGAGATCCAACTTGGCAAGGGCGTGCACATGGTGGCAACCCGCCAAGAGCACCACGGCTTCGAAGACATGCCAGTACTCGAATATATCCTCCAGGACCTTCCAAAATATGCCAAACTAAAGCATATTCTTGAAAATCACCCGCTTATTATGGGTGACAAAATGCACCTCATTAACGAATACAGTGAGGCCCTTGAGCAGTTCGATACTCTTGGCTACTACACGATTGAAAATGATGTCGAGAAGGTGCTCGATTCGTTCCAACTCGGCAGCCGCATTAACGACAAACTCGGTGACCTTTCGGGTGGTCAGAAGCGCCTCATTGAAGTAGCGAAGGTGATGCTTTCGAACGCGCAGCTTGCGCTCATCGACGAGCCTACCAACCACATGGACTACGTCGCGAAAGACAAGTTCCTTAACTGGATGTCGAGCGCTAACGACGCCATGCTGGTGATTAGCCACGACCGCGACGTGCTTGAAAAAGTTGACCGTATTTTGGAAGTGAAAGACCAGAAGATCCTGAGTTACAAGGGTAACTACAGTGATTACCTGCGCCAAAACTCGAGCAGTACTGGCTCAATGATGAACGAATACGAGCTGACGCAGCGCCGTATCGTAAACCTTAAGGCGAAAATTATTGAATACCAACGCTACAAGGAAAAGTCGCGCCACCCAAGTACTATTCAGCGCTTTAAGCGCCTTGAGCAACAGTCGCGCGACGAACTCGCGAAGCTAGAAAAAACCGAGAAGCCAACCTTCTGGGTTGACCGCGAATCGGTCCAGGACATGGGCCTTAAGGCCGGTGAGCAGTATGAAAAGTACAAGGCGAAAAATATTAAGCTGCACGGCGTGACCGGCGAAGAGGGCTATAGCCGGCTGCTCGTAAATATCTCAGGTTTGTCGCTCGGATACGACCAGCCGCTCTTTAAAGACACTTCATTCCAAATCCGTGAAGGTGAAGTTGTGGAGCTTCGCGGACGAAATGGGGCGGGTAAGACCACGCTCGTAAAAACGCTCCTCGCAACCGTAAAAGACGAAGCCTTCAGCGCCAAAGTATTCGATGGTGTTATTGATGTCGATAAGAAAATTCGCGTTGGGGTGTATGAACAAGAAACCGCCAGCGAACTCTTAAAAAAGACCCTCGCCGAAGCAATCGAACACATCTTTTTATCACGTGGCTTAAAGGTGGGTGATACCAAAGTGCGCCAGCTCATGGCCGATTACTTGTTCACCCAAGGTGACGCAAATATCCCCGTGAGCCAGCTGAGCGGTGGGCAAAAAGCCCGTCTGCAACTGATTGATATGCTGGCCGACAACCCGTCGCTATTGGTGCTCGACGAGCCAACCAACCACCTTGATCTTCCAAGTATTGAAGAACTCGAAAACGCCCTCAAAAGCTATAGTGGCGCGATTCTATACATCTCCCACGATACGCATTTCCGTAAACAACTCGGTGGGGAAGTAGTACAGCTCTAGCATTGCGAGGGGGCCTTCTGTACACTGGAGTGAGTATGCGTGAGACTTTAAAGACGAAGAAAACCCTTGTTATTATTGCGGCCGCCGGGCTCGCTATTATTGGTGCACTGCTAGTGTATGGCATTATGGTAACCCCAGCGCGCCAACCGTATCGCGACGCTTTGACGCAGTATGAAAATACCAACAACGCCTTGGCGCGTACGAGTGTTTCGGTGAATTCAAGCACTGCAAGCGACGAAGAATTCGCTAAAAACATTGAGGCTGTTCAAGCAACGCTCGTATCCCTCGAAAAAGAGAACGAAGCGCTCGCTAAGGAAGAAGTGCTCCAGGATGGTGAGGGTAAGGCACTCTACGGTGTCTACAATGAAGACATCAATGCCTACGTTGCATACAACCGTGATGTTCTCGCCTCGATGGCGAAGGTCCGTCCCGTGCTGTATAAGTGTACGGCCGAAAGTGCCGAGACCGTAACCGCCGAAGATGCCAAGGAGATGCAAGACTGCGCTGACGCAATGAATGCGGCAAAAGACGTCCCCGATGCAGACTACAAAGCATACGCCGAAGCAGTTGCGGCAAACTACGCAGCTCGGGCCGCACTCTTCACGCAAATGGCAGCGGCAACCGATCGCCAGAGCGACGCCTACGGAGATCTTGTAACCCAATACAGCCAGACAATCGAGGAGTTCTCCGAATCGAGCACAGAATTTTCAAAGAACGTTCAACAAACACGCAAGCAGATTCTGAAGACCAGCAGCGCCCATGACCTTAAAGAATATCTCGAAGCAAAATCCCGCATCTTTTAAGCGGGTTTGAACCGTTTCGATACTCCTGTATACTAGGAAACAGTTTACGTTTATTTTTTAGGGAGTATCTACATGGATCCAAACAATACCAATCCGTCAAACACGCCTCCAGCAGGGGACACCCCAGCGGCACAACCACCGGTACCTGAAGTGCCAGCAACTCCAGCTGAAAGCCCAGTTGACGCTAGTCCTGCGCCAGAAGCAGCCGCACCTGCCGCTCCAGCTGAGCCAGTAGCACCAGTAGAGCCTGCAGCTCCTGTGCAACCAGAAGCCACTCCAGGAACTACTCCTGAAGTAACGCCAGCTGCCGCGCCTGCATCTGTATTCTCAACAGCTTCAAGCGCGCCACAAGCGCCAAAGTCAAACAAGAAGCTCATCACTATTGCTGCAATCGTTGCAGGAGTTGTTCTTCTTGCCGTTGCTGGATTCTTCGCTTACTCAGCATTCGCTTCAGTTTCTAAGGAAGACTACCGCGACGCAGCACGCCAGTTTAACAAGGTAAGCGCTGCCAGTTCATCACTCACTTCAGACGCACGCTCACTCGGAAGCGCATCAAGCAGTGCCTCTGACGAACGTTTTGAAGAAAGTGTTTCTGAAGCAGAAGCTTCGATTGCAACGCTTAACACCGAAAACGAAGCCCTTTCAAAGATGAAGGCGGTTCGTGTTGGTGAGGGTGCAAAGCTCTACAACACCTTTAACGACAAGCTTAAGGCATACAGTACTTACGGTTCAGAGCTCGTTACTTCAGTGAAGAACCTTCGTCCTGCACTCGCAGTTTGTAACAACGTAAGCGACGCTGAAGATGCAGCTGCTCGCGTTACCGCCCTTAAGAGCTGTTCAACTGCTCTTACCGACGTAAAGGATGTGCCAAACGCACAGTTTAAGGCCTACGTTGATGCAATCGCAAAGGCATACGGTGAATATGCAACTGTGTACGAAAAAATTTCAGCACTTTCAAACCCTTACGGTGCGCAGTATGAAGAGTACAAGACCCTTCGTGACCAAATGTACGCGGTGCAAGACACCATTAGCGACGCAAGTGACACCTTCTCAAGCGCCCTTAAGGCCCGCGACGAAGAGCTCAGCGTGAAGGAATCAGCAGACGCACTCGCTGACTACCTCACCGAACAACAAAAGTAGTACACTAGTACTATGAATCCCGACAAACAAGCCCGCCTCGACGCTCTCTATGACAGTATTGAGGCGGGCGTTTGTCTTGATCTTGAGGACGAGACGACGCAGCTTGTGCGCGGCCATGGTGACCCAGATGCCGATATTGTGATTATTGGTGAAGCCCCAGGGCAAGACGAAGATAAGCTCGGTATGCCATTTGTTGGACGTGCCGGGCAACTTCTCGATAGCTTCCTTGCCGACAATGGTTTGAGTCGTCAAAATGGAGTATTCATAACGAATTACGTGAAGCGGAATCCGACTAAAGTATCGGATAGGGGGACTAAGAGTAATCGTCCGCCGACGGACAAGGAAAAAGCCGCGTATGGTCCTCACACTGAGCAAGAGGTGGGTATTGTAAGTCCGCGCGCCATTATTACCCTCGGCGCTCATAGCACGGGGCTCTACATTCCAGACTTTAAGCGCATGAGCGATGTTCGGGGCGTTCCGCACCAAGTAGATATTGCGGGCCAGCAAACGCTCCTTATTCCGCAGTACCATCCGTCCTATGCGATTCGTGACTCCAACAAAGAGCCAATGCTCCGCGAAGATTTCAAAAACGCTGTCGAGCTCATCCGGCAACAAAATAACCCGTAGCGAACGGGTTATTTTTTATAGAAGAGGCGACTAGTTCGCGCCGATAGCCTGGCGGACTTCGGCCAGTTTTGCGCGGGCAACAGTTTGCGCGCGTTCTGCACCTTCGGCCAGAATCGCCTCGATTTGCTCAGGGTTGCTCATAAGCTCGTTGTAGCGGTCGCGGTAACGACCAAAGCGAGCTTCAAGGGCGTCGATAAGCAGTTGCTTTACTTCACCCCAACCAATGCCGCCGGCTTCAAGGCGACCACGAAGGGTAGCGACTTGTTCAGGGTGTGCAATGGTTTGGTACACCTGGAAAAGCGTCGATTCATCGGGGTTCTTTGGATCTTCAACTGCGCTTGAGTCGGTTGGAATGCGGTTGACGACCTTGCGCCATTCGTCGGGAGTTGCGAAGAGGGGGATGACGTTGTCGTAGCTTTTGCTCATCTTGCGGCCGTCGACACCAACCACGGCTTCGAGCTCTTCTTGAATAAATGCTTCAGGAAGTACGAGTATGTCGCTATTGAAGGTGTGGTTGAAGCGCTGCGCGATGTCGCGGGCGATTTCTACGTGTTGTTGCTGGTCTTTACCGACTGGAATGATGTGGGCGCTGTAGAGCAAAATATCTGCCGCCATAAGGATAGGGTAGGTGTAGAGGCCCATGCTGACGCCGTCGTCGCGGTCGCGGTTTTCAGCCGTGTTTACATCAACCGCAGCTTTGTAGGCGTGGGCTTTGTTCATCCACCCCTTAGGGGTAATAGCATTAAGAATCGTTTCGAGTTCAAATACTTCAGGCACCGCAGATTGGCGGTAGAGCACCGTTTTTGAAGGGTCGAGGCCACAAGCAAGCCAGGTTGCGGCAATGGAAAGCGTAAGGTCGTGCAGACGCGCGCCGTCCTGTACGGTGTTGAGTGCGTGGTAGTCGGCAATAAAGAGGTACGAATGTTGGTGGTCGTGTACCATTTGGATTGCTGGCTGGATTGCTCCGAGGTAGTTACCAACGTGGGGAGTACCGGTTGGCTTGATGCCGGTGAGAAGTGTCTTGTTCATAGGGGTAAGTATACCAGATACCTGTTGCCAAAACACCCTTAGTTTGCTATACTAAGACTACTTTCAAAGGGGAAAATCAGACACATAGCGAAAGCTATAGCCCTATAAACCCCACCCTTATTACGAAATTAATTAAATGTTAAATAAAGAAAGCTCCTCGGTTCCGATAACAGAAAGTACCCGAGCAGAACTCTTTTAACAAAAAGGAGAAATAACAACATTATGGGCGGACGAAGACTCGCAAACCCACAAGCAGATGATTCTGCAAAAAATCCTCGCGGACGCGGTGGTCAAAACGGTCAAAATGGCCAAGGCAACCAACGTCCAAAGCAAAACAATACTGTTCTTGCAAACACCCAAACCCGTCGTGGTGAAGTGTTCCGCGCACAGCGTCGTACTAGTGATGACGTCAATGCACGCGCCAGCCAGCACGTTATTAACGTACCGGTAAATAAATCAATCTTTAACGGCTACGGTGGTAAGCAGTTCAGCGTTGCTGACCAAAAGAAGCAACCTCGTAACCCTGGCCCACGCCTTCGCGTGATTCCTATTGGTGGTCTTGGCGAAATGGGTATTGGTAAGAACATGATGGCGATCGAATACGATAACGACATCATTGTCATCGACATGGGATTCCTTTTCCCAGGTTCAGACTACCCAGGTATTAACTACATCGTGCCAGACATTACGTACCTCCTCGAGAACAAGCACAAAATCCGTGCCCTCGTATTTACCCACGGTCACCTTGACCACATTGGTGCGTTCCGTCACTTGGTGCACCAAATTCCTGCGCCGGTATACGGCTCAAAGTTCACCCTCGCTATGGTTCAAAAAACTATGGAAGAGGCAACCAGCGGCTACGAACCTGAATACCACGTTATGGACCCAGAGGCCCACGAACAAGTATTCCTTGGTGACAACTTCAGCATCGAGCTGGTTCGTGTGAACCACTCAATCCCTGACGCAACCGCCGTGGTTATCCGTACTCCAGAAGGTGTCCTCGTTGACACCGGTGACTGGCGTTTCGAAGACAACCCAGTAGACGGCGTAAAGTTTGACCTTGAACGCCTGACTGAAATCGCTACCAAAGAAGGTATTACGCTTCTTATGAACGAATCAACTAACTGTGAGTCAGATGGTACCCACACCCACGGTGAGTTCGAAATCCAAGAGAGCATGGGGCAGGTGATGGAGAAATACCAAAACAGCCGTCTCATTATTAGTGCCTTCTCAAGCCAGATTCACCGTATGCAGATCATCTTGAACGAAGCCAAGAAGCACGGCCGTAAGGTTGCCTTCGCTGGTTACAGCATGATCCAAAACGTTGAAGTGGCACTTCGCACCGGTACGATTACCGTTCCTAAGGACGTGATTGTAAAGATGGAAGACATCGTGAAGCTCCCTGATGGCAAGGTCACCATTATTTGTACTGGTTCACAGGGTGAATTTAACGCCGTACTTAACCGCATGGCCAACGGTTCACACAAGTTCATCAAGATTAAGAACACCGACCAAATCGTCTTTAGTTCAAACCCAATTCCTGGTAACGAAAAGTATGTCACTCGTACAGTTGACGGCCTTATGCGTGAGGGTAGTGGTGTTATCCAAAACGGTAAAACACACCTTACCGGTATTGGTCCACTTCACCTTTCAGGGCACGGTTACTACGACGACCACGTAAAGCTCATTAACGCTCTTAACCCAACGTTCTACATGCCAATTCACGGTGAATTCCACATGTTGGTGCACAACGCTGAGCTTGCGCAAAAAGAAGCGGCGATTCCTCGCGATAACATTTTCGTATGTGACAGCGGTGACGTGGTTGAAATTAGCCAAGGCGTTGCCAAGAAAGCTGGTCGCGTACCAGTTGGTGGTGTTATGTACGACGACTCTGGTGAGATCGTTTCAGAAGTTGTGCTTAAGGACCGTATTCACATGGCCAGCGAAGGTATCTTCGTGGTTGTGCTGACGGTGCAAAAGGGAAGCGGACGCCTGCTTACCAGCCCTGACATCATTAGCCGCGGATTTATTTACCTCCGCGACAGTGAAGAGCTCATGGGTATCATCCGTCAGTATCTTAAGCAAAAAGTTGCCCGCACCTTTAACGGTCGCAAGGTTGACCTTGACGTGGTGAAGAAGGAAATTAAGGACGAGCTAACCCACGTTCTGTACGACCAAACACGTCGAACCCCAATTGTTATCCCTGTGGTAAACGAAATTGGTGGTGGCGGTAAGCCAAACAACAACGGCGAAAATGCTGGCGAAAACCAACGCGGCGACCGTCGTCAAAATGGTGGTAACCGCGGCGGCCAAAACCGTGGTCCACGCCCACAACAGGCACAAGCTGGCCAAGAAATTTCTGGTGACGCGCCGTACAAGCGCCCAGCACCAAAGAAGTTCCCAGCACCCGTAGTGCCAGATACTGAAGTTGTAGAGCCAAAGGCAAAAGCTGAAGGTCGCGGCTACTAGTCGCATTCAATAGTCCAAAAATGAAGGGGCCCCGCTGCAACCAGCGGAGCCCCTTTTCATGGGCTGCGACGCTAGCGAAAGCGGGGTTATGCAAGCGCTTCCCTGGAGATACGTCCGATGGGTGCGCGGTAGATGGTGAATCGCTCGGCGGGCCGACGCTCACCATGAGGGGAGCGGCTCGCGGGCCGAATCAGGCTCAGGCGGATCTTCGACCAGATGGGTGGCTGCTTGAAGTACCACCGCTCCTTGAAGTCGATTCGCCAGAGCTTGAGTTGGGCATGCTTCTCCAGGAGGAGGTCGTACGACCTCTGCAGGTCCTCGTCGAGCTCGATCGGGGCGGTGTGAGTACCTTCCACGATTGCGCTCCACCGACCCATGTCTTCCGCGTCGAAGATCTCACGCTTGAACGCACGTCGGACCAGTCGAGGTGACCAGCCCTGGTACTTGCCATCGGAAACCGTGGAGAGTACGTTGTTGTTCATTCGTAGGATGATGACACGGGAGAATAGCCCTGTCGCGATTCGGATTTCGCAGTCCGGTATTGTTTGTCTTGCGGTGCTCATCGCACTACCTTTCATGTCGTTCCGGAACGGGTTGTCCTAATCTATTGAACCACTATATTTGGTATAGTGCAACCCGCTTACGAAAAGAGGCCCGCCGCAGCGGAGCCCCCTTTCGTGGGAGCTCAACGCCGCGCGGGCCTTGAGTGAGTCGCTCGACTACACGTCGATGCGAGCAAGGGGTGGTGTGTGGTGGGTGAGCTCGACGTACTCGATGTCCAGAACCGTCCCCGTGAGGACGATGTAGGAGCTCGGCGTGTCATCGGGCCCGATGGTGTAGTCGACGCGCAGGCCGATGCGGCTGCCTTTGTCGATATGTACTCCGCGAAGGCCGAGTGGCGATGCGAGGCTGACATGACGCTCGATGACGTCGCGCATCTCCTGCTTTGTCTGGGCTGCGAGGCGCGCGCTCTCCGTGTCATCGGCACCACGCTCCTTCATCAGCTTGCTCCAGCGGTTTTCGATGAGTGCACCCCATCGCTCGCTCTGCTCGAGCACATAGATGAGGCCGCCGTCGCCCCAGAGTCGCCGCACCAGAAGGAGCGGCAACTCGTCGGGCTGGTTCTCGTCGTTGACCATGAGGACGTCGTCGCGGACCTGGACCGTCAGGACTTTACCGCCGAAGCCACGCCTGCGGCCCTTGCGGTCGGTTCTGAACTTGAATATGACCATGCAGCTCACGCTACAGCTCCTTACTTTAGGTCTCCTTGTCGAAGACGGTGTCGTAGATACGATCTACCTCAAGCTCCATCAGGAGGAGTCTCTCACCAGACTTCTTGAGGGGTCGGAGGTAGAGGCGGACGTACATGTCCTCCCTCAATGACTCTCCGTTGAAGCTGACTTCAACGTGGCGCTGCATCATCGCTCGTGCGGAGGCGTGTGCCTCTTCGCGCTTGGAGTCGGGGAGCGTGGGGTTCATGACCCAGCGCTCCCAGAAATCCTGCTCGTCGCTGTCGCTCCAGTATCCCTGGCGGGACGTGGTCGCGACGTCGATGACGTGAAACGGAAGTTCGTTGGGGTCGGTGCTGATGGTGCTTCGTTGCTGGAGGTCGAAAAGGTTGCCCTTCTCGTCCAAAATCAAATACAGGGGGAGTACGGTACCGCGCCTTCCTTCACCTCGGTTGAGGACTCGGGTCTGATACCACAGTGCTACTGTCACAAGGGCCTTTCTCTCGAAGCTGCGACAATCAACAGTTAGTAAACCACCACCAGAGGGGAATTGCAATCATAAGCCTCTTGCAAAATGTGGTAAATTTTGCTATAATATACCTATAGCGTAAGGGGAATAACCCCGTATAATGAAACACAGCATGGCGAAAAAGAAAAAACGATCAGCAAGCAAAAAGAGGGTAACGAATAACGCTCCTCAGCATGTCCTCCCAGAGGGCTTCTGGGCGCAAACTGGCGCCGTTCTTTTGATTGTCTTCTCGCTGCTCATTATTTTGGGCTGGTTTGGCCTTGGTGGGGAAATCCTTAACTGGCTAAACGAAGCAACCATGGCAACTATCGGGTATGGTGTCTACGTGGTGCCTATCGTCTTTATCTATATTGCCGTTGAAATTTTCCGCGCCGAAAACAACCGCATTCCATTTGTCATGAAGCTCGCAACCGTCCTCGAACTCGTCTGGGTTGCTGGTCTGTTTGGTTTATTGAAAAACGCAGAAGGTGAGACTACCGGTGGGTTTGTGGGTGAAACCATTAACAGCGGCATGCTGATGCTGGTTGAGCCGGGCCTCGCCGCGTTTATCTACATTGTACTTATTCTGCTCACCGCACTCTTTATTACCCGCACCTCACCATTCACCATTATCAAGAAGCTTTGGGAAGTTTCTCGCCGCGATACCAGCGAGCAAGAAGAAAACGTCAAGGTCATGCGTAACGCCGCTACCCTCGATGCGCCGAAGGGCAAGAACGCCATGGCCGAGTTCACTGTTAATGCCGGAGTTTCAACCCTTGACCCAACCGAAGAAAAGGGCAAGAAGAGCCCGCACCTCGGTTCACTTAAAAATAGTGTTCAAAAAGACAAAGTCGCCGAAGACCAGGCTGCGCTTGTTGCCGTCAGCGACCCGAACTGGAAAGCTCCAGGCCTCGATCTCCTCGAGAAGAAGCAATCTCCAGCTGATGCCGGTGACGTGCAACAGAACGCCCAGATCATTAAAGATACTCTGGCAGAATTTAACATTTCGGTTGAAATGGAAGGTGCCAACATTGGCCCTAAAGTGACGCAGTACACCCTTCGTCCACCAAGTGGCGTAAAGCTTACCAAAATTACCCAGCTCGAAACCAACATCGCCCTCAACCTTGCGGCGCAGAGTCTCCGTATGGAAGCGCCAATTCCTGGCCAAAAGGCGGTGGGTATTGAAGTGCCAAACCGCAAAGCAGCCGATGTGCGTATGCACTCTATCCTAACGAGCAAGCAGTGGACAACCAGTAGCGAGCCGCTTGGCTTTGCGATTGGTAAAGACATTGCCGGCGACGCCGTCGTAGGTGAGCTCAACAAGATGCCGCACCTTCTTATTGCTGGACAGACTGGTTCTGGTAAGTCAGTGATGATTAACACGCTTCTTTCAAGCCTTTTGTACCGTAACAGCCCTTCAGAAATGAAGCTGATCTTGGTTGACCCAAAGCAAGTGGAAATGGCACCGTACGAAGACATTCCACACCTTATTACCCCTGTTATTAATGAACCAGAAAAGACCATTAGTGCCCTCAAGTGGGCGGTTAACGAGATGGAGCGCCGCTATAAGCTGCTCGCTGAACACAAAGTTCGTGACATTAAAACGTATAACGGGATGGTCCAAAGCGGCAAGACCAAAATTATTGTTCAGGACGAAGAAGGTCACGAACAGCAACACGAAGATGGCTCAATGCCATACATTGTGATTGTGATCGACGAGCTCGCCGACCTTATGATGGTTGCGGCGCGCGACGTAGAAGCCCTGATTGTGCGCCTTGCGCAGAAGGCACGTGCCGTCGGTATCCACTTGGTCCTCGCGACTCAGCGTCCGTCTGTTGACGTTATTACCGGTCTGATTAAGGCCAACGTGCCAGCACGTATTGCCTTTACCGTAGCTTCACAGGTTGACTCACGAACCATCCTTGACCAGATTGGTGCCGAGAAGCTCCTTGGCCAGGGTGACATGCTTATGAGTACGGCTGCAATGCCAAAGCCAAAGCGTATCCAGGGTGCCTGGGTGACCGATGAAGAAGTCATGAAGATTACCGACCACCTGCGTCTGCAGTCACCTCCACAGTACAACGATGAAGTTGTCAGCCAACCTGTTCAGTTGAATGGTAAGGGTGGCGTGGTAATGGACTTCGACAGTAACGCCGATGGTCATGACGATATGTTTACTGATGCTGTTCGCGTGGTTGTTGACAGTGGTAAGGCCAGCGCCAGCCTCTTGCAACGTCGCCTCCGCGTAGGCTACGCCCGCGCAGCGCGTCTTATTGAAGAAATGGAAGAGCAGGGGATTATTGGTCCTGCTGATGGTGCTCGCCCACGTGATGTGCTCGTTTCAAGCCTTGATGAAGTGTTTGGTAATAGCGGCAATAACGACGACGAAGAGCTCGGCTAAGCCTCTAGCTCTCTAATTCTTGAATGCGAGTGAGCGCCGCCCTATAGGCGTCTTCCAGTGCCAGCTGGGTTTCGTCGAGGTTATACATGCCGGCGCCTTCTTCTCGTATCGGTACGATAAGTCGACCGTCGTCACTCATTAAGAGAAAATCATGTTTCATGCCACCCCATACGTAGTCGTGCACGTAGCGGTGCCGATACCCGATAGTAAGGCCGTGGGATTGGGCGATTCGTTTCAGCTTGCCAAAGAGTGCCACGGTGTCTGTAGCCTCGGTGACCATCAGGCTATGGGGACCAATTTCTTTTGCCATGACGTGCTTCGTCCATTCGGTGATACGCTCCAGCGCATCGGGTACGAACATGTTTTCATCGATAGGGGTTATGGTAGCGGCGTTATATTTATACGGCTTGTCGCCAATGGTGGTGAGTGCGGTGTCATAGCGAATACCGATATTTTCAAACAGGGCGCGCAGGAGTGGGGTTGCGTCAATGTGCGGCCCCTCTTTTGTAATTCCCACCTCGGCGCGATTCTTCCAAGAAATGGTCACGAGCCCGCCGGCGAGCCACTGTACGGGGTCGACGACCATACGCACCGACGCGGCATTGTCCTCATTAAACAGTTTAATAACAGGCCCCTCCGGAAGCTCGGTTCGCTCGGATAACAGATATGACGCGTAGGCTTGAAGATCCTCGCGAAAGAGTTGCATACGCGCTTTACGTTCGGGAATGAGAGCGGTGACGTCGAGCGCTTCGGGCGAGTCATCTTGGTCTTCAATGAGGTCTTGCTCTTCTAGGAGGGCTTCGGGCACAACCGGCGTATCGTCATGAGGCTGAATTAAGCCTGTAAGCGAGTCGACGGTATGCACAGGAAGGTATTCGCCTATATACGGGTCGTGTAAATCGAGAGATGACCATTCGAGGCCTTGTTCTTCGCTCGTAGGTTCTGGGTTAAAGGGCTGATACACCACTATAGTGCCATCGGTGGCAAACTGAACAATCGTATCGTCATCTGGAAGGTAGCGGAGTTGGGTAACAATCATCTTGTCTTTATTGGGAAGCTTTTCCATCGGTATCAGCGTAGTAAGACGGAGGTGGGTTTGCAAGCATAACCTTTGAGTCATATGGATTGAAGTGGTATTATGGAACCAATGCAGTGGGCGCAAACACAAAAAGGATTTACAATTGTCGAGCTTCTCATTGTTGTAGTGGTGATTGCTATTTTGGCGGCGATTACGATTGTCGCGTATAACGGGATTACAAACAGGACCCACGAGGCCGCTGTTCGCTCGGACATTTCTGGTATCGTCAAAAAAATGGAGCAGTTTAAGACGACGTCGCCATCGGGGCTATATCCCACCATAAGCGAACTGAATCAGGCAGGGGTTACAATATCGAAAACTTCTTATTTGGCTGATAGTACGCGAAATAACTTTTATTACTGCGCTTCTGCCGACGGCATATCATACGCTTTTGGAATCGTTACTAAAACTGGCAAAGGGCTCATTCTGACAAATGGACAGGTTGAGGAGCGCAACGCCAGTTCAACGTACCAAGCTAACACCTGTCAGGCCGTAGGGCACGCTGACGGCACTCCTGGTACGAGCGGATACACTGCGGGTGGCGGCTGGATGGGCTGGGTGAATGGCTAGGGGAGGGGTTCGTAGCGGATTTACAATCGTCGAGCTTCTCATTGTTGTAGTGGTGATTGCTATTTTGGCGGCGATTACGATTGTCGCGTATAACGGGATTCAAAACCAAGCGCATGATAGCTCAATCCAGTCTGACCTAGCTAATAACGGCAAGCAGCTCATGCGCTATCAAGCTGAAAGGGGGGCACTTCCTACCGCGCTTACGTCGGTTGATATTCGTGCATCAAGGGGCTCGTATTTAACGTCACGAAACAACATGTACTTCTGCATAAATACCACTACTGGTCGGTTTGCCCTGTCGTCGATATCAAAGTCGGGCCAAGGATACCAGAATGTGGACGGGACGATTTCGAAGACCGCATCGCAACTATGGGGTGCTGATACATGCAACCTCATTGGAAGCGGCACGGTGGCCGGAGGGTATGACCAAAGCGGCGGAAGCGGCTGGCAGGTGTGGGTGAATGGATAAGGTGAACGATGCGATGAGGGTGCGAGCGGGTTTCACTATCGTTGAATTACTGATTGTTGTGGTAGTGATTGCAATTCTTGCGGCGATTACTATCGTCGCGTATAACGGCATCCAAACGAGTGCCAAGAACTCACAAGCTATCGCTGCGGTAGGTGAATATGTGAAAGGGATTCGTATGTACAATGCGATGAACCAAACGGTTCCCATGACCGTGAATTCTGTGCAATGTTTCAATGGCCAGAATTGCTGGAGCGGTACCGATGTGGCTGCGAGCGGGGTATTGCGCACAAACCTTTTGCAGGTACTATCGGCTTTGCCTGACTTTCCAAGTGGCTATACGGCGCTTATAACGTATGGCACGACGGGCGATACGGTGAATGGGGGCAATTACGTGGGCTGGTATGTGTTATATACGGTCCCTGGGAGCGATTGCCCTGCGGTGAGCGGGTTAAGGTATCTGAACGCCAATACAAGCTCCGGCATCCGTAACTGTCGAGCTGAGCTGCTCCTTTAGCGGCACCTTTTGGGCGTCGGTGCGTATTTTCCGAGTTGATTAAAGAACTTATTAAAGTTTGCAGCCTATACTAAGAGGTAGCCTCCTTGCAAAAGAAGGCAATCTACGGTATAATTACCACTGTTATCAACTCAAGCTTGCCGCCCGCGTGCAAATACACACGCACTCGGAAATGGAGAAGGGCAAGCATCCGCACTAAAAACCCCACTAGGTTTACGTGCAGGATTCCAAAAGGAGACACTAGTGAAGGAATACGAACTTACCGTTCTTATCCACCCAGATCTCGAAGCAGATTTGGAAACACCACTGGCTAAGGTTCGTGACATTGTTACAACCGCTGGCGGTACCATCGTCCGTGAGGACAACTGGGGTAAAAAGAAGCTCCAGTACGCAATCAAGCGTGAAGAATTTGCAGTGTACGTATACATGGATGTAGAACTTCCAGCAGACGCACCACTCAAAATCAGCAACACACTTAACATTACTGACGAAGTTATCCGTTACCTCTTGGTAAAGGTTGACCCTAAGGGTCGCGCTGCACTTGCAGAACAAGCTAAGAAGGCAGAAGCTTCAGACGACACTAAAGAAGCCTAAGGCTTTAACGAGAGATAGAGGGGAGTATACACCATGGCACGAAGCATTAACCAAGTAATCCTTATGGGGCGCCTTACTCGCGACCCAGAACAGCGTACTACCAGCACCGGTAAGACAATTGCAAGCTTTAGCATCGCTGTCGACCGTGGTGGTCAAGAAGACGCTGCTGATTTCTTTAACGTAACAGCGTGGGAAAAGCTTGGCGAGCTTGTCATGCAGTACCTTGCAAAGGGTCGCCGTGTACTCGTACAGGGTCGTCTTCGCCAAGATACTTGGGACGACAAGGAAACCGGTAAGAAGCAATCTCGTATTGAAGTTGTCGCTACCGACGTAACCTTCCTTGACGGACCTAGCGGTGGTGATGGTGGCTCAAATGCACCAGCTGCGAGCTCAAACGCTCGTAACAACTCGAAAGATGTCGTGATTGAAGACATCGACGACAAACCAATTGATTTAAGTGAAATTCCTTTCTAGAACCAACCCCTAGAAAGTACAGGAGAAGAATATAATGGCAAAACGCATGAAGAAAGATACGCCTGCATACTTTGACTACAAAGATGTAAAGACACTGCAGCGTTACGTAAACATTTACGGGCAAATCGAACCAATCGGTAAGACTGGCCTTAGCGCAAAGCAACAACGTCAACTCGCTGTTGCCATCAAGCGTGCTCGTCACCTTGCACTACTACCATTCGTAGCACAAGGGTAATCGACTATGGCTCAGTTGCAACCAACTGACCTCAAAAAAGGCGTTGTCGTCCAAATAGACGGCAAGCCTTTTAAGGTTATAGACTACAACCAAAAGGTGATGGGTCGCGGTGGAAGCATCGTGAACGTTCGCCTGAAGAACCTCATCGACGGTGCGGTAATTCCAAAGACTTACAAGGGTCAAGAAAAAGTTGATTCAGCAGAAGTGACGTACCAAACGGTGCAATACCTCTACAAAGATGCTGACAACTTCTACTTTATGGAGCCAACCACCTTCGAGCAGTTCCAGCTTCCAGCAGACGTCTGTGCTGACGCAGCCCCATACCTCAAGGAGGGTGACAACCTTTCACTCCAGTTCTTCGAAGGTACCGTTATTAATGTTGAGCTTCCAAAGAACCTTTACCTTGAAGTGACCTACACCGAAGACGTCGTAAAGGGTGATACTACCAGTAGTGTCCTGAAAGACGCAACCCTTGAAACAGGTCTTGTTATCAAGGTTCCTGCATTCATTAAGGTAGGTGACGTACTTTCAGTGGATACTGAAACCGGCGCTTACCGCGAGCGAAAGAAAGACTAATTCATGAGTTCCGGCGAGACACTCATGGT
>CAZMJB010000018.1:0-16312 GCA_964566735.1 uncultured Candidatus Saccharibacteria bacterium | reverse complement strand
GTCGAGCTTGCTTGCGAGAACCGTGTCGAATGCACCGTCAATAAGCGCCATGACACCTGCGGTGTTTAGGTCGTCAGAAAGGGTTTCTACAAGGGCTTTTGAAGTCGCATAGAGACCAACAGTCTTGCTATCTTCTTCTGTTTCGCCATCAGTTTGAAGCGTGTCATGTATTTGGTGACGAAGTGCGGCTACGTTGCGCCAGTTCAGGCGACGGTTACGGGCTGCGGTTAGATTATCAAAGGTAAAGTTTCCTTCAGTACGATAGTGACTTTGTAAGATAAAGAGGCGTAGATCGAGCGGACTGTAGCCTTTTTCTTCGAGGTCTTGGAGCGTATAGCCATTGCCGAGTGACTTACTAATCTTTGTGCCATCAACCTTTAGGTGGTTGTTATGTAGCCAGTAGTTTGCAAAACGAACGCCGTTAGCAGATTCAGACTGCGCAATTTCGTTGGTGTGATGCACGGGAATGTGGTCGATACCACCAGTGTGGATGTCGATGGTTTCACCAAGGAGTGCCATGGCCATAGCTGAACATTCGAGGTGCCAGCCCGGGAAGCCGGGACGCTCTGCGTTTTCATCGGTCAGGTCTGCAGGTGTCGGCCATTCCATATCGCGCTTCTCGCCTTCTGGGGTGAATTTCCAGAGCGCAAAGTCGCTTGGGTTGTGCTTTTCGGGGTTAAATTCAACGCGCGCACCCGCCTTTTGGGCTTCAAGGTCAAGGTCGGCAAAGTCGCCGTAGGTTGGGAATTTCGCCGTATCAAAGTAAATACCATCACTAATTTGGTACGTGTAGCCCTTATCTTTGAGCGTGCGAACAAGTGCAAGCTGCTGTTCAATATATTCGGTGGCTTTTGGCATGTGCGTTGGTGCGATAAGGTTCAGTGCCTTCATGCCCTCAACAAAGTCGTTCGTGTAGTGCTCGGCCACTTCCCAGGCGGTGGTGCCGTCACGCTTTGCACCCTTTTCGAGCTTATCTTCCCCGTCGTCGGCGTCACTGACGAGGTGTCCGACATCAGTAATATTCATGACACGGGTGACGGTCAGGCCGTTTGCCTGCAGTGTGCGAACAAGAGTATCCCAGTACACATACGCCGTCCAGTTACCAACGGTTAAGTAGTTGTAGACGGTTGGGCCACACGTGTAGAGGCTTACCGAACCTTCATTAAGAGCTGTGAATGCGTCTATTTTTTTACTGAGCTGGTTATGAAATTGAAGACTCATAGTTCGTTAAGGCCCTATCGGTTGCGTTGATTAGTTCTGAAATAATTGTGTCATAGTTTTCAAACACTTTGAAGCCTGCGGCGTATTGGTGGCCACCTCCGCCAAAGTATCCGGCAACTTCCTCGGCGATTGGCGCATTCACACGAATCTTACCGGTCAGCTTGCCGTCTGGGTACGTCTTGATGGCTACGGCAACCTGTACCGTATCAACCATGCGCATTTCTTCAAGTACAAGCACGCTCGGGTTGTAACGATCGCTGTATTCTTGGATGTCGTCCCATGGAATATGGACGGTAGCGAGCTTGCCATCGAGGTGGTATTCAATACGTTCAATCAGCTTACCTTTGTATTCAAGGATATCAGCTGGCTTTTTCATGTATTCACGGCGTCGGCTTTCGATGTCTGCTGGCACGGCACCAAGCATCACAAGGTCTGCGGCTACCTGGTAACTGTTGGCTGTGGTTGTCGGAGTGGTAAGGCCAAGGCTGTCGGCTTGAATTGAGATGAACATACTTTCAGCGGCTGATGGGGTGATCGTCCAGCCAGCCTCTTTTGCGAGTCGGTAGAGAATTTCACTGGTCGCGACGGCGTTCGGATCATTAACTGCAATAGTATCAAATGGAAAATCGCCTTCGGCATCTTGGTGGTGGTCAATAACGATAACTGGGTGGTGTTCGAGGAAATGACGCACTTCTGGTTTTGCGAGCGCCTGTTGGATAAGTGCTTCTGCGAACGTGTCGACAATAATTGCTGCCTCGCGATCATTTGGCCAGTCTTTTTCAACCCTATCCCATCCGTTTATGTAGTGCATGTACTTTGGGATATCGATGGCGCAGTAGAGTTTTACGTCTTTCCCGGCCTCTGAGAGCAGTTCCTCGAGGGCTAAAGAGCTCCCTAGACTGTCGCCGTCGGGGTTTTCAGCTTGGATAATAACGATTTTTTGGACGCCTTCAAGCGTTTTGAGGATAGAATTAAACATTAGTCTTATTGTACCACGGGGGTGAGGAGACGCCATCGATTGACATTTTAATATGGTTATGGTATAATGTAGCCACAAGTCCGGGATGGATTTGGAAAGCACCCTGCACTACCCAGACTCCCTCACAAGGAAAGAGATATGCATGGAAAACATGATGGTCGAAAAGTTGACAGCAGACCCGTTCAAGCTGGCCAGCTACCCCGTCAGCGATGACGACGCCCCGGTGCGGAGTGAGCGGTCGCTCACGAAGCGCATCGAATCATCGGATGTTTTGTTCCGAGCCTTCAAGGCAATTCTGACTGTGGCAATCATTGCGACAGTCATGCAGCTGCTCGTGGTGGGCGGCCGTGCATTGGTACACGCCACCTTCCCCAGCATCGATCCCTTCGAGCCTGTCATCGCGTGGGTGTATCTGATCTCAGCGATGATCATGGCCGCTGGTGGCATGCTCATCGCTCGCCGAGCCCACCGATCGTTGTTTGCTGAGCGCTACTTCGTCTATCGCGCCGTCCCTCAAGGGCGCATCGTGAAGATGGACAAGTTCGGTGAACGTCCCCACGTGCTTGTCGAAGGCCATAACTCGCGCAACGAGATTCGCACCGAATGGCGCAGGATCACCGTCGGCGAGTGGGAGAACTGGGTCAGCAAGTACATGGAGCGCGGCATCTATGTCGACTTCCGTGTGCAGGACGATGCAGGCGAGTGATGCTCGCTACCCAGGCCTCGCCCCTCATTCCAGCTTGCTGGATGAAAGGGGCGGGGCTTTCTTCATTTGTTGTGAGAAATTGATTATTTAGCGTAAGTATGATATAATATAGTTCGATTCGCACCCCCGCGATCGCCCCGTAGCCCTACGGGGCTTGATTGAAAGGAGTGCGAAATGTCGCACCTCATCACCAACACTCAGTCCACCTCGACCCACCACTACCAGGTCACGTACGACCCGGCGGTGTACAAGGAGCAGCGCAGTCGCAAGATCCAGTGGATGTTTTACGCCGGCATCGCGTTCGCGGGTCTGCTCATCTTGGCCGTCAACTCACTGGTCCGCTTCGACATCACGATGATCTTCGTGACGGCGCTCCTGTGCGTTCCGATGAGCGCAGCAGGCGTGCTGTACGCCGGCGTGCGGCGAGCATTCCGTGCGATCAGGATCAAGCACGACTTCGTCCGCGAGACTCGGCGGTTCGTCGATGACTGGATGCGCAGTGCGATCACTCAGGTGCTCAACACGAACACCTCCTTCGAGATGAAGGTCTCGATGACGAGTGAGGACCCTGGTGTCTACCTCGTCGACGTCGTGAACACCACCGATGCGATGTACAAGGACATGAAGTTCATCGTCGGTCCCTATTCCGTGGTTACCATCGAGGGTGAGGACCCCCGCCTCGTCTTCTATCGACTCCAGCGAGTATTTCTTGGCAAGGATGTGGACGGCACGGACGCGAAGACGCTCGGTGAGCTGTTCTTCCGCGTCAACCCTCAGGTGGACGACGAGCTCAGAGAAGTACGGAGCCTTCACGGCGACGACTGAGCACCGGTGCGCGGCAAAAAGCCTCGCCCTTCCCCGCTTCGAGCGGTGTGAAGGGCGAGGCTCTTCAATTTGTGATCAATACTAAGAGAGTATTCGTCGGCCTTCAAGCGCATGGCTCAAAGTAATCTGGTCGGCGTATTCAAGATCAACACCAACAGGGATACCGCGGGCCAAGCGACTGACGCGGATATCAATGCCGGCATCTTTAATATGCTTCTGTAGGAACAATGCCGTTGATTCCCCTTCAACGCTGGCGTTGGTCGCAATAATGACCTCCTCAACTCCGTCTGCTGCAAGGCGAGAAATAAGTTCAGGAATATGCAGCTGTTCTGGGCCAATCCCATCGATAGGGCTCATGGCACCACCAAGCACATGGTAGGTGCCTTTAAACTGCCCTGTTCGCTCTAAAGCGACAATATCAAGTGGTTCTTCAACGACTGCAACAAGCTTCTTGTCGCGGCTTGAATCACTATAAAGTGCCGACACCTCTTCGTCTGCATCAATGAGTGCAAAAGTCACAGGACAGGTTTTTACACGAGCGTGAATGTCATGAATTGCCGTCGCCATACCATCGTTGATACGTTGGTCGGCGCGAAGAAGATAATACGCGTAACGCTCGGCCGTACGCTGCCCTACTCCGGGCAGCCGGCCGAGTTCATCGATGAGTTTTTCCAGTGCAACTGGGAGTAATCGCGCCACGCAGGGACCTAACAAACGGCTAGAGGCCGAGGTTTCCAAGACCACCCATAAGTGGCTTCATTTTTTCAGCGGCAACTTCTTGTGCCTTTGCAAGACCGTCGCGGGTAGCGATTTCAAGCCAGTGCTCAAGTTCAGCAATGTCATCAAGATCAACGCGTTCTGGGTCGATAGTAATTTTCTTTACCTTCAGCTCGCCGGTCACTTGTACGACAACCGCACCTTCACCAGCTTCCACTTCGATAATCTCTTTCTTTAAGTCAGCCTGCGCTTTACGTAGCTTGTTCAGCATTTTCATTTGGTCAAAAGCCATGTATTCCTCCGTCTTTTATACTTCGCCTAGTATACCACAATTCAAGGGGTGCCACTACTGTGTGCGCTGCATGATGTAGAATCGATCAGCTTCGTTTGAATATGGGTTTGTAATGATACGGGTGATTTCGAAACCGGTCACTTGGTCCCGGGCTTCTCGGGTTACAACTATAGTGTCACTAGTCGGCTTGGTGACAACTTCAAGGTCGGTGCGGTAGTCTGCAACGGCTGTAAAGAATGCTTTCTCGTCTTCATTCACAACAAGCTGACGCGTGTCTTGCGGAAGGAGCCTAAGGTCTTTCGAGAAAAGTGATGCAACCTCGGGGGTATAGTGGTAGCCATAGGCGTAGCGCGCGAATCCAGTCAGAATGAGTGCTCCAACAAGTATGATAATAGGAATCAAACCGGCCACACGCGCATATGGATTAAGTGGGAAAAGACGGTACCAATAGCCAATGAGCGAGGTAAGTCCAGCCGCCATAATTAACATTGAAGGTACGAAGGTGACCGACGTAAAGCTAGGGTTTAAAAGAAGTACTGGAATCAAACATACGATCCAGAAAATAATTAGATAGCTACGCGTTGTTTCGCGGGTACGAATAAGGCGCGACAACCCAAGGCCGATTAGTAACATTGCGCCAAGCCCAAAGACTGGAGTCATGATGGCCATCGAACTTGGTTCCCAGAACCAGAAGAACTGTTTGAGTGACGTCACGACATTTGCGCCGAGGTCGATTGGAAGTGTTGCTGGAATTCCCAGAAGCGCAAGGCCAAGCTGCGGGTTCTGAATAATGAACCAGATAAGCGGTGTAATGAGAGCTAAGAAGATAACCGTCACAACCGTCAGGTGGAACTTTGACATGCGACGAAGAATATTTCGCAGGTGTGGGTGGAAGATAACCGCCAGCGCCACGGCAATGAGCGGATAGATAGCAAGCGGGGTGTAGAGGCTCAGCGCTGCGGTAACGGCAAAGAGAATCTTCCAAAGAAAACGCATCTTTTTTACACGGGTTACTTGAGTGCCAAGCAGGAGTAGCGTAACTGGCCAAAATACATAAAGAATACTTGGAGTTCCGAGCTGCGCAATAAACAGGAATTGCCCTGTTGAAATTGCAATAAGCGAAGCGAGCACGGCAATATTTGGCTTAAACCAGCGGCGAAGAAGGACGATAAATCCAATCGCCGAGAGGAGCGCAAGGATGAGTGATGGTAGCTTAATAGTAAAAACAGAGATACCAAAAACAGCGAATATTCCCGCTTGGAATGCATGATACGGTAGATTCGTGACTGCGAGGCTCGAAGGGTCGCTGAGTGACAATGCCGCACTGCGAACAACGGAGTTCATTTCACTTTGCGAGAGGCCGCCCGGAAGGTAAAGGCCGGCAAATAGCAAAAGCCCTGCCAGCAAAAGCCCAATCAGTGTATACCCAATGACGTAGCGCCATCGATAAAGAAAGAAATTTGAAAAATCTCGTGTAGCCATAACGTTATTTTAGTATACCACGCGAGCCTGAGTGAACCCATTGTATGACCAGCTACATAGTACTTATGGTATACTGCAAATAATGCAGTGGGCGCAAAAACAGAAAGGGTTTACAATTGTCGAACTTCTTATCGTAGTGGTGGTGATTGCTATTCTTGCCGCTATTACGATTGTCGCCTTCTCTGGAATCCAAACAAAAGCACGGGATAGTGCACGGGATACGGCAGCTCGCTCTATCCGACAGGCGCTTGAGCATTACAAAACTGATAACAACGATCTTTACCCCGCATGTGGAACGCTTAATACGGGATATAATTCTACCTGTCTTTCAACGGCACTCGTCCCCACCTATCTACAAAGTATTCCGCGGGATCCAGTTTCGGGCACGACAATAGACTTCGTGACAGGCACCGGCAATACATCGTATGGCCTCCTCGTTCGCTTTGAGTCAAAACCCCAATGTAAATTCCTTGTAGGTACTACTAACACCGGTTGGTGGGGAACTTCAGTTCCGGCTTGTACCTAAACTACTCGTGCTGCCGGTCGAGTGACATAAAGCGCAGACGCTCTGGGTGGAAGTATAGCTCAACCTTACCGACTGGCCCGTTACGGTGCTTGGCGATAATAAGGTCAGTAATGTTCTCGCGTTCTGTTTCCGGGTTGTAGTACGCTTCACGGTAAATAAACATCACGATGTCGGCGTCTTGCTCGATCGATCCTGATTCACGAAGGTCGGCCAGCTGCGGGATTTGCGGTGAACGGTTTTCAACACTACGGCTTAACTGGCTAAGGGCAATCACCGGTACATTCAGTTCACGCGCGATAAGCTTGAGACCACGCGAGATCTCGCTCACTTCTTGCACGCGGTTGCCGTCATTACGCCCACTTCCCTGCATCAGCTGGAGGTAGTCGATGATGATAAGCCCTAGCGGTTGGTCGTGCGCCGCACGGCGGGCTTTCGTGCGCATTTCAAGCACGCTTAGGCCAGGGGTGTCATCAATAAAGATAGGTGCTTCGGCCATCTCGCCCATCGCCTCAGAAAGTTTTCCAAAGTCTTCGTCGGAAAGATTACCGGTTCGAATGTTCCATGAGTCTACTCCGGAAGCATCGGCAAGCATACGGTCAACGAGCTGTTCCTTACTCATCTCGAGGCTAAAGAAGAGTACCGATTGTTTCGCAATCGTCGCCACATTATACATAAGGTTTGTCACAAGGGTCGTCTTACCCATCGCCGGACGAGCCGCCAGGATAATTAGGTCACTGCGCTGAAGGCCGGCAGTCATGTTGTCGAGGTCGCGGTAGCCGGTACGCACCCCCCGAAGCTGGCCTTTGTTTCGGTGTAGTTCTTCAAGACGGTCGAAGCTATCGGTCAAAATACTCTCAAGGCTCGTAAGGTCTTGCTTAAGCGATTGATCGCTGACGGCAAACAGTTCGGCCTCGGCTTGTTGCAATAGTTCCTGTGTTGAGGTTGCCTCATCGAACCCAAGTTCAGAAATCTCGCCACTGGCTTTAATAAGCCGACGGCGAACGGCTTTTTGAGCCACAATTTCAGCGTATGATTCGGCGTGGGCTGCGGTCGGCACGTAGTTTGTAAGTTCAGTAAGATACGCTGACCCGCCAATTTCATCGATTTCTTTTTTACGCTTGAGTTCGTCGGTGAGTGTCAGGAGGTCGACCGGTTTGTTCTTTTCGTACAGGCGCATCATGGCGTCGTAAATGACGGCGTGGCGCTTGTCGTAGAAGTCTTTGGCTTTGACGTGCTCGGTAATATCGGCGAGGACTTCTTCATCAATCAAAACAGCACCTAGAAGGCTCATCTCGGCATCAACGTTTTGCGGTGGTACTTTTCCAGCGGGGATGGTTTTATCGGCCATAACTTCCTCTTATTATACGAGGCGACTGCCGAAAAGCTATGCAGCTTCTGGTGACACCTCTATTCCACCGCCCATAATATCAGCAATAGCAGCTGCTTGCGAGTCCTTAATAGGGGCTCTTGTGGGAATGGTGTGGACAGCGAGTGAAGAACCGCCAACTGCGGTGAGTGATTCATAGAGGTGGGTGTGGTATTTAGGGTCGTCGAGTTTTTTCTTGTAAAATGCATTGACACAATAAACAGTGAGGTCGTTTCCGGAAATCTCATAATCACATTTAGAAAGAACGCTAAAGAGCGCGACAAAGTGCTCGCGGGTATGCTCAACAAGGTTTTTCCATTCGAATTCGCCTTCGTATGGTGCGGCTGGCTGCTTGGGTGTAATGGTAGCGGTCAGAGGCTCAGTAACTGGCGCTTCGGCCTTAGGGGCTTCCTGTACGACAGCCTGCTTGGCAGGTGCGGCAGGTTTCATTTGCGGGTGCACTTTGGTCGCTTGGTTTGTAAGTTCTTCGATTGTTGCTGATACTTCTAGGACTGGGGCCGCGAGTGCGGCCGTTTTTGGCTTGTGTTCCAGGGCAGCGGTACCCAAAACACTTAATAGTTTGATACTTGGCTGTGTCGATTTCGGAACATCCAAAAGTGCATCAAGGAGCGGCAATAATTGTGGCTTCGACGGCGCTTCGTTTCGAAGCTTCTTCACGATTTGATCATTAAGCACAATCGGGCTAATGCCATCAGCTTCGGTTTTGGTAAGAATTTGAGCAATGGTCGCAATATCGTGCTTTTCAACAGCAACTAAAAGGTCTTGCACGATAGTTGTAGGCGCTAGGCCGAGTGAAACTTCAACAAGTTCCGCAGTAATGCCATCTTTTGTGTCGGCAAGGCTTGCGAGTTGGTCGAGTAGGCTGATGCTATCGCGGAAACTGCCATCACCGCGTTCGGCAATGAGCTTAACTGCGTCGTCGGAAATGGTAATCTTTTCTTCTTTTGCAATGTGCTTGAGGTGTTTGATGGCGTCGTCGTGACCAATGGCACGGAAGCCATAGCGCTGGGTGCGGCTAATAATTGTCGCTGGAAGCTTTTCGACATCGGTTGTTGCAAGGATAAACACCACATGAGCTGGCGGCTCTTCAAGTGTTTTAAGGAGTGCATTAAAGGCAGGCTTAGAAAGCATGTGGACTTCGTCGATGATATACACTTTTTTGCTGGCTGAAGCCGGTGCAATTTGGACTTTCTCGCGCAGGTCGCGAACGTCTTCGACGCCGTTGTTGCTCGCGGCGTCAATTTCAATAATATCAAGGTGATTTGATTCCTCAGTGTATGGAAGCTGGTTGATTTCGTGCGCGAGAATACGGGCGATCGACGTCTTGCCAACGCCTCGTGGCCCGGTAAAAAGATAGGCGTGCGCAACGCGTCCAGATTTTAAAGCACGCGTTAAAATATCAGTAATATGATCTTGACCGACAACGTCGGCGAGTGATTTACTCCGATATTTACGATAGAGTGCTTGAGACACCGTACCTCTCCCCTTTTTGTTATACCCTACGACAAGTATAGACCGATTCGTCTGAGATGGTTGCCGTAGTTTTTACATTTGTTTGTTTACACCTGCGTGATAAGGCTATTGTAAAACCAATCATGCTTGTTTGCAAGAACTACTTGGTTTCAGATGGGGTGTAAGGAAGTCCAAAAGTTTCAGCCATCTTCAGTTTCGCCGCTTCAAGCGTCGGCTCTGTATTGACGTAAACAAAGTCAGCCATTGCTCTGACTGCAACCATATTAATTAGGTATGGATCTTCAGGGTTTGGCGAGAACATCTCTTGGTCTTCTATGGTAATAAATTCCTCAAGAGTCTTTTTGTCACCTTCGTCTCGAGCCCTGGCGTTAACGTTTTGCCATCGCTGTATAACAGGCGCATCAACCCAAATGAGTGCCGCGCCTCGTTTTTTGAAGTACTCAGCTTCAGCTGGACGTCGGATACTCACTGCGGTAAATGCATCGTGCCCCTCGAAGTGCGCCATAGTTTTTTGAGCCATGACATCGGGGCTATTTACTTCTCGACTCCACTCAGTGCTAATTGCTCGAAGAACGCTTCGATCGGTTGGGTCTAAGCCGCGGCGTGTAGCTTCAATACGAAGGACATCGCTTAAGTCAACGCCGGGAATTTGTAGTGCTTCTTCGCGTACGATGCTCAGGGTCGATTTTCCGCTACCATTACCGCCAGCAATAATTGTTTTTTCGGGGAGTTCAAATGATTTCATTCGCATAACTATACGGTAATTACACCGTTAAGCAAGCATAAGCGATTGTGATAAAAACGTTCCTTGAACGACAATACATTGTCATTCAAGGAACGCTGCCGACCCAACCTCCGAAGAGGCGGGTCGGCGACGTTCTACTCACCGCGGAAGCGCAGCCCGACACGCTCGAGCGCCGTCGCAATCATGCTGCAGTCTTGCTTCAGTACCCATGACTTTCTGGGGTGGCCAAGGACAAATTCCTGCCTTGAGTTTTCCGCAAGGCGTCCGAGTGTCTCGAACTGCACGAGGTAGTCCTTTGTTTCGGCCGATAGGCCGGGCATCCACTCGTGCAGGTGATTTGTCGGGATGTACTGACCACCTCCGTATAGGAAGATGAGGTGCTCCGGCAGGTGCTCTCGTGCGTCGAGCTGCGGAAGATGGTGATCCTCGAGGATTCTGTCGATGTCTTCGAGTGTATTGACTCCGATGTCTCTGTACTTTCCGAGGTCGAAGCGAGTGCGGCTGGCAAGATCGCCCAGTACTACTATGCCGCGTAGGCGAAGTAGATTGACTACGCGACGCTCGAGAAGATTGTGCTCCCCGATGTTCTTCGCCAGGGCTTCGCGACGACGGACGGCTTCGTCGATCTCGATGGTTCGTTGGATGTCGCGTCGAATGGCTTCAAGCGCGACCGTCGCAAGCCTCGGATCGTCGTCGAGTGCCTGCTCTTCTTCTGGTGTCATGCCTGCCGCGCGGAGCGCTGGGTAATCAGTGTCGGCATGAGCAAGCAAGGCGTGCATCCCTTTGCCCGGTTTCCTTGTCACGAGCTTCCTCTCGTCGGTGAATAGAACGTGCCCCACTTTTGTGGAGCACGGTTATTTTACCATATTTTTAGCGTTTACGCTAGAGAGCAGCTTCAACCGCAGCCCAAGTAGCTTGCTGGTTGTCGGTAGGAACGATGATGGTGACTTGGTCGCCTACGTTAATACGGAAGTACGTCACGCTCGCAAGAAGGATACGGTATTCGTGGCCGTTTGCCTCTACGTAGTATGCGCCGTCGTGTTGCACGAGGGTACCAATAACTTGGGTACGGTCAACAGGACCAATTTGCTTGTAAATGAAGCTTCCGTCGTCGGCAATTGTAAGTTTGAGGATGTCACCTTCAACCAGCTTCGACTTACTCGCGTAGTTTGCTGGGACTGGGTATTCTTTGCCGTCTGGGCCGGCCATTTTTTGACCATCGAAGACGCCTTCAATAACCTTGCCGCCAACTTCGTCGATTGGACTGCCCTTAGGGGTAATAATGGCACCATTGTCACCAATAATGCTAATAAGCAGCTCTTTTGCTGCCGCTAGGTTCGTCTCTGCCTCCTGAATGAGTGCGTGGAGACGTTTTGCTTGTTTCTCCGGTAATTCAGACATGGTCTCGCAGTTTCCTTATCTGGTATGTGTTTTGAAAGTAATATTAGCTTTACTTATAGCAACGAGACTATAAAAAGTCAAGTAAATGTGCTTAGGCGCGACCCTTACGGAGCCAAGAAATAATGCCCGCAAATCCCATGCCTATTAAGACGATACCTAAAACGAGCGCCATTACCGAAATAACGGACATCGCAATTCCTCCAAATACGGGGGTGACGCCACCTTGGATAAACAATGTTACTGCAATGTATCCCACGTACGATGAGATACACAGTACAGCGAGTCCTCCAAGAATAGTAAAAATGTTCATGTGTTTATAGTACAGCGACACTTTCGCGGCTGCAAGCTGAAAGAGAAAACCCGCCACGAATGGCGGGGTTCACTCCTCTCAGGGTCTTATGGATGTCGGTGGTTAGGCGCTGAGCACTGATGCCTTCGGGCGAACATAGTTCTGCGGACCGTGTGGTTGGTCGATCTCACGCGCGTACTCGAGTTCGCCGTCGACGTCGAAGCCGTAGTGCGCGTGGCCTGGGCCCCAAGGACCATTCTCGCCGAAGTAGATGCTCATTTTGCCTTCGGGGCTAAAGCTGATCTCGACGTTGTGGACGTACTTCTCGGGAACGCCGGCCGCACGCGCAATGTCAGGCCAGGACGCACGAAAACGTTCTTGCGAACGACGCACTTTTCGCTGACGCAGTTCATACGCGCGACTGGCGCGAATTTTTTCTTCCCGCGCCTCAGCGACATGGGTTTGTGCTCGAGTTACTTCGAACTCAAGACGCTGAACGACTACATCCTCTCTTTCAAGATTGGCCATAGCCTCGAGCTCATCGTCTCGAATGATGTTATATGCCTCCAGGAGGTCGTCGCAGTTGTCGTGGAGTTCTTGTTGCTTGCGCTCAATCCTGCGAATGATATCGCTACAAGCTTTTGCCGCATCTGCTCGCTGCCTAGCGAGCAGATGGTCGCCATCGAGCCAGGCTTGATGAGCTTTGGTGCGAAGGTTTCGGCGCATCGCTACTTCACTGCGGATTTCCGCCTGGAGCGCGGCACGCGCTTGCTGGTTGCGCTCTTTCCTTTGTTCAAGGTTTCGCGAGGCCGCCAGCTTTTGTATGCGGATACCTGTGAGCGTTCTCTGGAACGGAGCGCGCTTGGCGGTTGCTTCGTCGAGCTTCGCTGCCAGCTGCTCAAGTGCGTAGCACGCGGCATTGTAGAGCATGCGCGCTTCTTGCCGCTGAGCAAGGAGCTGCTTAAGCCGGGCGTCGGAGGTTGTCATTTTCACCTACTTCCATACTGAAAAGAGCGAACACGTACCGGTCGGTACGATTAAGGGTACTATATAAGAAAGTTATTGTATTCGCAAGAACGGCTTCATCTGTAGTAGTATATGCGTATATGAGTGCAGAACTAGTCCCAATCTCAGACAAATGCGCTACCTGCCCCGCCTTACAGCGCAGCAGGCTGTATATAGAGATGACACAGCTGCGCATCGAAGAAGAAACTGATGCGTACCTTTCAGGTATGCAAGAAACAGTTGCAGACGAAATTCTGCGGTACAGCGAATTCGACCCAGAGTTTGAGCCCGATGGGCCGCTCGATCGCGATAATCTTATTGAGCATAATGTTCGTGCACGCGGTGATTATATTATGAGGCTTGAGGAGAGTATTGGGACGACTCGACTTCAGATGGAACTATTAAAACTCGGATGTGAAGGTGTCGCGCGACTTCGAGGCGTAAAAAGCGAAACGGAGTACACTATCGAGCTTTGTGGCTCTCCACTGCGACGACAAGGCATCTTTGCTGATGACGAAGAGGTGCGAGTGAGACGTCGTAAGCTCGATTCCGACGAGTAGCAATACAGACTGCAAGAATCTCGCTATACTACTACTATGTTTACTATTCTTCTCCACTCCTCAAAAACAATGCGTCATACTGATGCGTTGACGCGGGATGTGCAGCTCCCGATGCTTACTTCGAAGGCGAATGAACTTGCCGAGTACCTCAAGACGTTGACGATAGGGCAAATTAAAAAGGCTATGCAACTTTCGGATAACAAGGCCGCCGAAACTTACGAGCTTATCCAGCGCTTCGACTCGAACCACCCTACTCTTCCTGTGCTTGACATCTTCCTTGGTGATATTTATTCAGGACTTCAGGTACAGACTTTTAATGATGATGACCGCGCGTTTGCCAATGAACATCTTTTTATTCTCTCTGGCTTATATGGGGTGCTGAGGGCGCTCGACACGATTCAGCCGTATCGGCTTGAAATGGGCTATAAACTCCCAGGTAGCTCCCAGACACCAGCCCAGCGCGATATAACAAGCTTGTATGAATATTGGGGCGATTCGATAGCTCGCCAGCTCCCTGCAAATCAGGCAATTATGAATCTGTCGGCCGTCGAGTACACGAAAGCTCTCTTCCCCTATTTCAAATCAATCGAAGGCTTAGCGGAAGTACCTATTATTACCCCGAAATTTCTAACGGTCAGTCCTAAAACGAGCGAGCCACAATTTGTTACCGTGCACGCAAAAATTGCTCGTGGTGCCTTTGCTCGCTGGCTTATACAGGAGCGTATCGGTGCGCCTGCAGATGTAAAGAAGTTTAACGATCTTGGGTACGAGTATTCATCTGAACTGAGCACGCCAAATGAGCCAGTTTTTGTAACAAAAGACTTTAAGGGAATTGGGCTCAGTGTTCGCCAGAAAAAGGCCGAGCAGTAGCATTGTGCCTGTCTTCACCTCTTAAAAGTGGTATAATACACTAAAGTTGCACTCCGCAACGCCCCATCCGACCTAAGGAGTTGTATGAACGAGCCACAGCGCTCAACGTCCGTCATGGACGTAGCACGACCAGATTCTGAAGACATTCAGATGAAGATCCGAGTTCGCCGACACGGGCAGCCGACAGAGAAGTCGCTCCGCTTCACGGTGCTGGACTTCGACATCGTCGACAAGCAGCATCTCTACCGCATTCGGCATGTGCTCGGGTTCGATCGCAGGATCGACTCGGTCAGTATCGCGAACGGCAGCGGTGATGTGTTCGTGACGTTCCAGCACTGGCAGCTTCTCGACGAAGTCATCGTCACGCAGGTCGCCAAGGCCATCGGCGATGCACTGGGCATTGCGCCTGGACACATCGAGGTGGCCATGGATCGGCTGGACTGACTCGTTCGGTCTTGCCTGCCCGCGGATGGGATGAGCCCGGTACTCACGTGCCGGGCTTCTCCTTTATCCACATTTCTAACAGGGGTAAAAGTAAAAACGTTGTCAAAAGTGTATAGAAAGCGAAAGCCCTCGCACCGATCTGGCACGAGGGCTCTCCTCACTTCTACATCACCCCCGCCCCGTGTTCCCGTTCATTCTCTCGAGCATTGGTGAAGCGGCGCTTCAATGACACGATGACGACAAGCATCAAGAGCACCACGGCTCCTCCGAGAAGGAGACTGCCGAAAACTATCGCGGCCGCTTTGAGCGGGTCCATCTGAGCGGCGACGCTCAGGATGCTTGTCGCGAAGGACAGCAAGAACGCCGCAACGCCGACGTAGATGAACGACAGCGTCCAGGCCCGCCTCGAAAATATCGTGGCCTCCTTGAAGCGCTGCCAACGAGTCGGCTTGTAGCTGCCCGCTACTACGTCGATTGACAGGATGACGAGTGGAAGGAGTGTCGCAAGGAACGCTACGACCACTGACTGTACGAACAAGCCGAACAGGTTCACCATGACCAGCGTAAACGGATCATATGGGACATTGGGGTTGACGGATGTGAGGAGCAAAGACAGCGAACTCATTTAGTGCCTCCTGGCAAATAGGTAGATGCGGGGACTGCATCTAAGCGGTTTCTTGCAAATCTTCGATTATATACTATAGCATAATTTCGTAAAATAGCCACCCAGCTCTTAAAATTGTGGACAAAATGGCATAAATATGATACAATATATGCGTTGCGTCCCTAGTGACGCACGCACTCATCCATCCACGAACCCTGGAGCGATAATGACCTCGCCGACCTATATTTTCATTCAGTACCGCAAGGAAATGGTGCTTGATGACCATTCGGTCGTCTGGGCGCTGTACTTCGATACCATCATGGGGGATGTGCAGGTCGATATCAAAGACCTCATGACCGTCTTCCCTGCTGATCTCGACGCTGTTATTCAGCAGACGCCCCGCGAAAAGCTCAGCGATGAACTGCTGAAGCCGATCAAGGACATCATCCCGGGGTACAAGCTGGAGCGTCGAACGGTCTTTGCGACCTTCGCCCATAACATCGATCACGGGATTCATCATGCCTACGACTTCGTCCAGGCAAAGAAGTTCATCAAGAAGTTCGGGCTCGACCCAGACGCTGTCCGCATCGTAGAGCTGGGAGTCGACTCGGATGGCATTCCGGTGCTGGCGAACGACGGTCGGGCTCAGCCCTTCGCCGAATACTTCCAGAAGGACATCGAGCAGGCTGCAGCCCAGCAGACCGAGTGACGTTCATGGATGAGTGCACGGCCCCCGCGACTTTGTCCGGGGGCTTACTCATTGAAAATAAAATACCCCTCGTAATG
>CAZMJB010000017.1:0-16788 GCA_964566735.1 uncultured Candidatus Saccharibacteria bacterium | reverse complement strand
TACACTGTTATATTTTTGTTCTGGTACAAAATCTATTGGATCTGGCATATTACTTTTTTGTGAGTCATCATTCATGAAGCTATCAAAACAAAATAGTCTCCAAAACAGAGACTATTCTAAACATAAGCTTTATGGCAGGGGCTTGTAGACGAGTTACGAACTATTTGCTGTATGTAGCATCTTAGTTCGCAATACAGCGCACTGCAAGTCCGTACTGCTGATCAAGGTTGTTTGCCGACCAGAATGTGCCACTACCAAATTGTACTGAGTACCCTGCAGTTGCGTTTGCCTGTGTCGATGTCCAGTAATACCCAGAGCCTGGGGAAAAGCCAAAGCCACCATATAAGGAGTACCAGATGCCGGAACGTTGTTCGAGCCAGCTCGTCAGCCAACCTGCGTCGGTATTAGAGAGCCCAGCGTTAATAGCAGTGTTGAGTTTCTCGTATTCTCCTGTAGTTTGCGCGGTAGGAAGCCTCCATCCTGACGGGCATACGGACACATTAGGGTTTGGCGTTGGCGTAAGTGAGGTTGTACATGCACCTGTTGAGGTCTGAGCACCCATGGCTCCACACCAGTTATAGAGATAGCCGTATTGGCCAGTCCCATCTGTTGAAGTGCTCGGGTTCGTCGGATTAGACACATAATTGGTCGTGCTCGGAACGACGTAGTAGCTCGGTACGGTGTAAGTATTCGATCCCCCGGTGCCATTAGTAAGCGAGACTGTATCACCATATGTATTCGTTCCACTACCGGCGTACGCCAGATTGGTAAGCATCCAACATCGCCCATCGGTCATTCGTTGCACCCAATATGCATGATTATCTCGGGCATCAACCGCACGCGTCCGGGTTGTCGAGCAGTTGGCATTAGAGATTGTCTGCATATAATCACCGTCGACCGCGCAGTGACCCTGGGTAATGCCTGCAACACTCGAAATGAAGTAGGTTGATACGCTCGTATTAGTCGGGGTGCCCGTTAGGCAGTAATCTTTCCCGTTTGATGTATATGAAAACGTATTTCCGGTGCTCGACTTCACCTCGCTAGAAAGTGTCGGGTTAGGATACGAGCCATCAGACACATTAAGCGTACCGAGTTTGGCACTAGCGCTTTGTAGATCTGACTTTAGCGTAGACTCACTAGCCCTTCGTGCGATGCCGTTATATGCAACAATTGTAATGGCGGCAAGAATAGCGATCACGACAATAACAATAAGTAGCTCAACAATAGTAAACCCGCGCTTCATACTGTTCATGGTTTTTATTGTAGCATGGGGAGGTAAATACAGCACGGTAACTTTGAAATAAAAATGACACACCTTTGACAGTGTGTCACTTTTATTGGCAGGGGCACGAGGAATCGAACCTCGATCGCTGGTTTTGGAGACCGGTATACTAACCGTTGTACTATGCCCCTTCGCTTTGGTACTGATACAGTGTACCAGAAAATGGGTGTTTTAGCTACGGACGACGACCACTGTGCCGTCTGGTTGGATTTTGATAACGCGTGAGGCCTGAACGTCTTCTGGTACTTCACCGCCATCAATGTAGACATCAACGAGGTCGCCAAAGTAGGCTTTTGCCTCTTCAATTGTGCGAGCTGGCGGCAGACCTTCTGGGTTGGCGCTTGGTGCGATGACTGGGCCGACGGCTTGAATAACCTTCTTTAAGAATTCATCTCGCACAACGCGGTAGGCAACTGAGTTACCTCCTCGCAGGATCCATTCGTGTTCACCTGTTGCCGGTACAACGACAGACGTCGGCGGTTGATCGGGGGTGCTAAAGCGAGCAATTTGTGCAGAGTGCTCACGAACGCTGCCTGAGCCAGGAATAAGTACAATGCACTGTTTTGAAGGATCTCGCTGTTTTACAGAGTAGACCTTCTCAACCGCTCGCATCTTCGAAGCGCGGGCAATGATTCCATAAATAGTATCAGTGCGTACGACTGCAATCCCACCTTCGGCAAGAGCAGTTGTTATACGAGTAAAGTCGTCCATATCCTCAGTGTACACCTTATTAGCTTTTTGTAGCCCTGACGGCACGCTTGAATTTCTTATCGGCAACTGGGTCAGCGTAACGGACAATCGGTTCATATACATAGGTACGGTTCATTTTATTGCGAACCGTTGAGTCTACTTCTTTAATTGCACCGGCGAAGAAGTTCTCGATGAGCCATTCACGTCCAGGCGCAGTCTCAGCAATGGCAGTAATGCGCCACAAGCCACCACCCCATTCTTCAGGCTTTCCAACCCGAAGGGGTGCCGCAAGCATGGTTGGCCCAACAGGGACGGCTTTCGCGAGTTCTTTAAGGCTTTGAAGGCCTTTGTCTTTATCACGCACAAAAACATCTACAGCAAGGGTACGCACACCACGAGGTGATACATGTGCGGCCTGAATTTGTTGGTTGTGAATCCAAATTACCTCACCGTTCATGCTGCGTAGCTTGGTCGAGCGAAGCGTCAGGCGCTCTACAACGCCTGTCACGTCAATAAACGGCTCGACTTTAATGAAGTCTCCCACTTTGAACCACTGCTCAATAATCATAATTGCACCAGCGGTAACGTCGCGGAGGACCATTCCGAGTGTTTGCCCAGCAAAGACAATGAAGAACGCGCTAGCCCCAATGGCTGCCGCTCCACTGTTTGCGCTTGGACTGAGGAGCATCCAAGCAATGTATGCCACGACCGCAACAACAAGGGCACGGACAATGGCAATTGACACACTGAGGTACGTTTCAACCTGGCGGAGCTTCACGAAACGGTCTTCATTTGACTCAGTATCAGACTGCACCGAAACCTTTTGGGCAATTTTAATAATCAGGTCGGCCAAAAGTTTACTAAAAATATAGGCACCAATGACACACACAACCAAAATAAGAACCGAGCGGTAGGCGTTCGGTTCCATGAAAAATTCGTTGATGTCGCTTACGACAAGATCCATTACTTTATCAGATTATAGCATTTCGGACATGCTTTTTCCAGAGGTAGATGAATAGTTATTACTATTTTGAATTGCAAGGAGTATAGTTAAGTTATGAAGAAGTGGATCGTGCTCATTCTGCTTTCTGTCGCCCAGTTCGTTATGATTCTGGACAGCACGGTTATGAATGTCTCGATTTCCACGGTCGCCTCGGATCTTGGAACTTCAATATCCGGTATGCAAGCAGCCATCACGCTTTACGCGCTTACGATGGCTGCTTTTATGTTGATAGGAGGTAAGCTGGGTGATAAATGGGGCCGCTCAAAGGCCTTTGTGATCGGTTCAATTATTTATGGAATTGGTTCGCTCACTACCGCGCTAAGCCCGAACCTCCCTACTCTTCTTGTCGGCTGGTCGCTGGTTGAAGGCCTCGGGGCGATTCTGGTGATTCCGGCAATCGCTGCGCTCACGGCTATTAATTACACGGGCAAAGACCGTTTGAAGGCGTTTGCGGTGATTGGCGCAGTAACCGGACTCGCCGCGGCATTCGGCCCTGTTATAGGCGGCTACGTTACGACGTACCTTTCGTGGCGCTACGTCTTTATCGCAGAAACTATCATAATGATTATCGTGCTTATCTTCTCGAAGAAGATATACGACACCAAACCTTCAAAGAATGTAAAAATCGACACCTGGAGTGCGGTGCTTTCTGCCAGCGGTATGGCACTGGTTGTGTTTGGAGCATTGCAAAGTAAGACCTGGGGCTGGATAGTTCCGCTCAATAGCCCAACCATTGGCGACCAGACGATTGCTCCATTTGGCATTTCATTGGTAGCATATTTCATCCTTGCTGGAGTTATCTTGCTACAACTCTTCATATCACGCCAAAAGAAGCTCGAACGCGAAGGGCGCAACCCACTGCTCAAGGTATCAATGTTCAAGTTACCAGTGCTTCGAAGCGGCTTGACTGTTCTCATGGCCCAGTATTTTGCTATCGCTGCTATATTCTTCGTCATCCCCGTGTATCTCCAAACAATTCTTGGCTACGATGCACTTACCACCGGTCTCAGACTACTCCCGCTTTCTGCTGGACTGATTCTTTTCACCATCGCAGGCTCACGGCTGACTGCATCAAGAGGCCCACGAAAGGTCGTGCGAGCGGGCCAGCTTGGTTTGGCGCTCGGTAGCCTACTCCTTCTTATTTCTATCACCCCTACACTCGGTTCAGTGCCGTTTATGATTGGACTATTCATTGTCGGGGCTGGCTTTGGTCTTCTGGCATCGCAAATTGGAAATGTAAATATGTCTGCGGTATCAAAACGTGACACCTCCGAGGTCGGTGGTCTTCAAGGTACATATCAAAACCTTGGTACCTCATTTGGTACCGCACTGGCCGGTTCTATCTTCATGCTAGTCCTGACATCAAGCTTTACGACGGCCGTTGGCCAAAGCAACCTCGATGCCGGTTCTAAGAGTGGCCTCGCAACCTATGCAAGTTCGGGTGTTGATATCATCTCGCCATCACAGGCTAAAGAGCTTGTTTCTGATCGTGGCGCATCAGAAGAAGATGCCAAGACAGTCGAATCTATTTACCAGAATGCCCAAATAGAAGCCCTCCGTACTGCTATGTTTGCCGTCTTTGCCGTCAGCCTTTTGGCACTTGTGGCTTCACGCCACCTTCCATCGAACAATAAACCTGTCGAATAATTAAAACGAAGGAGTATATATGCGAGGCCCTATCGATTACATTATCGTCAATTTTAAAGAACCGCGGTTCGAAGGAAGAATTCTAGAAGAATTGCAACGTGCCACGGGTGCTGGAACAATCGCTGTTTTGGCAATGACGGTCGTCACAAAACACGCTGATGGTTCAGTTGAAGAGTTGTCGGTCGACGAGAGCGGACTCGTCTATGAATCCCTTACACCGACTGACACTCCGCTCATTACTTCAGAAGATGTCGATGAAGTTGGGTCACTGCTCGAGCCAGAGACAGCGGCCGGACTACTCATTATCGAGCACCTCTGGGCGAAAGGTCTCAAGGAAGCGATTCTTGAATCAGGCGGTAGTTTGGTCGCAGAGGGTCGCATTCACCCCGAAGCAGCGCAAGAATTAGAACAAAGCGAGGAGGAATAATATGGGACTTTTACGAGGCATGGCACGAACAGCGGTCATTTCAGGCACGGCAACGGCAGTATCAAACCGAGTCAGCAGGCGGCAAGCTGAGCGATGGTATGGCGAGCAAGAAGAACAAGTTCAGGCTCAACAACCTGCTCAACAAGCGCCAGCAGCGAGTGATCCTTATGAGGAACTTACGAAGCTCGGCGAGCTTAAAGACAAAGGGTTTATCTCTCAAGAAGAGTTCGACGCTAAAAAGAAGCAACTTCTCGGCCTTTAACTACTTTACGCAAGGGGCTATCTCTTGATACCATAAGCATAACGTTTTATAGAAAAGGGATGGCGGAATGCATGTAGTGGTTGTTGGGAGCGGATTCGGGGGTGTCAAAGCGGCACTTGAGTTAAGTAAGCGCCAAATTGGCAAGATTACACTCATTTCAGATCAAACCTACTTCCTTCACCACGCTACCCTATATGCTACAGCGACCGGTAAAAGCACCGAGGAATCTGTCATCCCGCTCAGCACCATTTTCGAGAAGCACCCGAACGTTGAGGTTATTCAAGATAAAGTCGGCAGTATCGACCCGCACCGCAGGCTCATTAGTGGCAAGCGAAAAGATTATCACTACGACAAGCTCGTTCTGGCCCTTGGCTCCGTCACCTCTTTCTTTGGTATTCCGGGTATGGAAAAGTACGCCTACGGCATTTCAACCCTTAAGGAAGTGCAAGAATTCCACGAGCACATTCACGATGAGGTCGTGCACAACAAGCTCGACAAAGAATACTTTGTGATTGGCGGTGGGCTGACGGGGGTTGAAATTGCGAGTGCGCTTAATGAGTATCTCGCAGATCTAAAGTCTATTTTTCGTCTTAAAAATACCGGCTCAAAGGTAACGTTGGTTGAAGCGAAAGACCGCATACTCCCGCACATGTCAGAGACCGCATCACAAAAAGTTTCAGCTCGCCTTAAGAAGAACGGCATTAAAATTATGACCGGTCACAAAGTAAACGCCCTCAGCGACGATAAAATTACCATCGATGGCATGCTGCATCAAACCAAAACTGCATTGTGGGCTTCTGGGGTAACCAATAACCCGTTCTATAAAGCAAATAAGGGCTATTTCCATCTTGCCGATAATGGTCGCGTTGAAGTGAACCCGTACCTTGAAGCACTCGATCACGTGTATGTGATTGGTGACGGCAACAACGTCAAACACAGTGGTCAAGCCTGGCCAGCGCTACGCCAAGCGAAGCATGTTGCTAAAAACATTGCGCGCATTGCAACGAAGCGTGATCAGAAGCCTTATACTTCAAAGTCAGTTGCCGTTGGGGTTCCGGTTGGTGAGCGCTGGGGCTACGTTGAATGGTTTGGCCTCTACATTGCAGGACGTTCCGGTGCTACGGTGCGTCGTTGGATGGAACTTTATGGCTACTGCCAGCTTGTACCACTCAGCACCGCCCTTCCTATCTGGCGGGCTCACGATTTAGCTGATGTCGATCATCAAATTTAGAACCGTGTCTTACGAACAATCATCGCAGCGATAATCACGACGGTAATGCTAAAGGCTGTAATTGCCGTGTATGCCCACGGTTGATCCGCAAATGGAAGCAAGACGTTCATACCAAACATGCCAAAGAATACATTTGGAAGCGCAACAAGAAGGGTCAGAAGTGTCAGCTTTTTCATACGTTGGTTCAACGTGTTATTACTGATGGTCGTGTAGGCATTGCGAATGCTGTCAATTGTGTTCTTGTGGCTGTCGGTTGCAACAAGAAGCTGGTTGACGTGCAGCACCATATCTTCAATAAATTCACAGTCCTTATCACCAAAAATTGCGTGACGGTTGTCGTGAAGGCGGTCAAGTAGTGCCTGGAGCGCGGTCAGGTTTGTGTGGTACTCGTTTAGGTCGTGCTCGACAGAGACAAAATTAATAAAGTCTTTATTATCTACCTCGTGGGTACGCAGGCGGTGTTCGGTGTTTTGAATGTACTTACCCGTTGAGTGAATAAAGGTTTCGTACCGGTCAATGACATAACTTGTGAGCTGCAAAAATACATGCTTCGTACTCTTCATGTCGATAGTCTTTTCTGCGAAGAGCTCGGCAGGCTGGACGTATTCTTTTGAAGAGAGCGTAATAAGGAGTGAACCCTTTAACACCGCGAGGAATGGCGTGGTCACAATATTGCCACGTGATGTTTGGTGTGGCGCACGGATGAAGACATAGAGAAGCCCTTGGCTGTATTCGGCACGAGGAAGCTCGTTCGAGTCTTTTACGTCACGAAGAATGCCCGGGTCAAGACCATATTGCTCGCAGGCGTGCTTAATGTCATCAGGTGTGACATTTGCCCCATACACCCAGGCACGCTCCATCGGCACTTCTTTGACGAGTTGCGGGTCTTCGTTGAAGGATTTTTTTGCATAATAGTGCAACATACATAAGCAGTATACCCTAGTTTTTCAAAGATAAAAATGCTACCTGTGGATGAAATGTGAATTTTCTTACAGATTAAGCGTAAGAAGTGTTGTAAATGCCTACGCTTATGGACTATAATCGGGGGTAACAAACGTGCCAAAATAAAAGGAGATGGCGACGAGCTACTATAGGGCAGATCGTACAAGGGGGTTATGAAAATACTAATGCTGGGATGGGAACTCCCACCGCACAATAGTGGCGGTTTGGGTGTAGCGTGCTATCACCTTTCGAAAGCGCTTTCACTTCAAGGAACCAGTATTGATTTTGTCGTCCCCTATGCCGCCCCTCATGATGACATCGACTTCATGAATATTCACCACGCCACTTCCCTTTCACCTCTACATAAGTTTGGGATGGGCGCCTATGACAGCAAGTTCCTTACCCAAACCATCTCTCAATCTAACGGCGGCACTCCGCACACAATTCGTGAAGTTCAGGCTCAGTATGGCCGTTTCATCGAAGACTATGCGGTTAAAAACGACTTCGATGCGATTCATGCTCACGACTGGCTCACTATGGAAGCGGGCATGCGTGCAAAAGAGCTGACCGACAAGCCCCTCATTGTACACGTCCACGCTACCGAATTTGACCGCGCCGGTGGCAACCCCGGTAATCCGATTGTTCATGAAATTGAATACCAAGGGCTCATTATGGCCGACCGCATCTTGGCGGTAAGTGAAATCACCAAGAAGATTATTGTTGAAAAGTATCAAATTCCAGCCAGCAAGGTTGAGGTTGCTTACAATGCCATCGATACCACGAGTTTTGACTCGAGCTACGAGTACGACCAGCGTACCTACCGCTACCTCGAAGGCCTTAAAGCAGAAGGCTATACTATCATCAGCGCCGTAACACGCCTTACCATCCAAAAAGGGCTTGGTAACCTCGTTCGTGCTGTTGCTAAGGCGAGTGAAAAGTACGACCGCTTCGCACTGCTTCTTGCCGGTGACGGTGAGCAACGCGATGAGCTGATTCGTCTTGCTGCCGACCTTGGTATCTCTGACAAGGTATTTATTACCGGGTTTGTACGCGGCAAGCAGTGGCGTGACGCCTACAGCGTGTCGGATGTTTTCGTGCTGAGCTCTATTAGCGAACCCTTTGGCCTCACCGCTCTTGAAGCTGCACACCACGATAACGCCGTCATCGTCACCAACCAATCAGGTGTTGGCGAAGTGCTGCACAGCATTTTCCGGTACGACTTCTGGGACGTAAACCGTCTTGCCGACCAACTTGTTGGCATCGCGACGTCTCCAGCACTTAAAGAATCGCTCCGCGCGAACGTAACCAAGGAATACGACCGTCTTTCATGGCAAGACGTGGCTAAGCAATGTGTCGGACTGTACAATACATTCCGTCCAATCGAGGTATTCGCATGAGCAAGCGCGGTATAACACTTTACATGCACGTGCACCAACCATACCGTGTGCGCGAATACACGGTCTTCGATGCGTCTATTGACCACAATTACTTTACCGACCCAGATCCACTGAGTAATAGTAATAACGAAAAGATTCTTAATAAGGTCGCCGACAAGTCATACCGACCAATGAACGCGCTTCTCGAGAAGCTTCTCCACAAGCACCCTGAATTTAAGGTTTCGTTGAGTATCTCGGGTACCTTCATCGATCAGGCCGAAGCTTGGGCACCAGATGTGCTCGAAAGCTTTAAGCGTCTCGTGGCAACGGGCCAAGTTGAGATCGTATCTGAAACCTACTACCACTCACTCGCCTTTTTCTACAGTCGCAGCGAATTCGAACGCCAAGTTGAAGCCCACAAGGCAAAGGTTCGTGAACTCTTTGGTGTTGAAACATCTGTGTTCCGTAACACCGAACTTGCCTACAACGACGAACTTGCACAATGGGCCGACGGGTACGGCTTTAAGGGTATCTTGGCTGAAGGTTGGGATCCAATCCTTGGTTGGCGCAGCCCTAACTTCCTATACCGCCCTGAAGGCACCGAGAACATCGGCCTGCTTCTTAAGAACTATAAGCTTTCTGATGACCTCGCCTTCCGCTTTAGTAACCGCGCATGGCAAGAATGGCCACTTACCGTTGATAAGTACAACTCGTGGGTTGAATCTTCAATTAATGACCAGCCGCTCGTGAACCTCTTTATGGACTATGAAACGTTTGGTGAACACCAATGGGAAGACACCGGTATCTTCACCTTCTTCGAAGAGTTTGTTGACCGTTGGCTACAGAACCCAGATAACACCTTCTACACCGTCTCTGAAGCGATTGAAGCAAACAAGCCCGTTGATACCGTCAGCATGCCACAAACCGTAACCTGGGCCGACTCAGAGCGTGACCTTACGGCATGGCTTGGTAACAGCATGCAACACGAAGCAATGAAGCACCTGTACGCACTTGAAAGCGACGTGCTTCGATCTGGTGATGGTGAGCTGATTTCGGACTGGCGTAAGCTTCAGACCTCAGACCACGCGTATTATATGTGTACGAAATGGTTCACTGACGGTGATGTACACGCCTACTTTAGCCCCTACAACTCTCCGTATGACGCCTTCCTGTACTACATAAACGCAATTCGCGATGTCCGTTGGCGACTTCACGAGAATCATAAGACAGGAGGCTTGGGTGGCTAGACCGATCGTACTTTCGAATGGCGAACTGCATGTTGGCTTAAACAAATACGGGGTGGTGCACGATCTATACTACCCTTACGTTGGCTATGAGAATCACTCAGCAGGAACAGGGCTCCGACACAAAATCGGTGTCTATATTGATGGTGAAATTAGCTGGACAGATGACGACACGTGGACGTTTGATTTCCGTTATCCGCACAATGCCCTGGTAGGGCACACAACTGCTAGAAACGAGCGCCTTGGCATTATTCTTGAATTTACCGATACGGTTGATGCAGAAATGAGCGTGCTCATTCGTAATATTCACGTTATTAACCACTCTGAAAAGCAGCGTGAAATTAAACTGTACATGCACCAAGCCTTTGCAATTGGTGATGGCCGTAGCAACACCGACACCGCACAGTACCTTCCGGATAGCGACGCAATCTTGCACTACCGTGGTCGCCGCGCCTTCGTGATTGGCGGTTCAACCGATACTGGGCCATTTGATCAATTCAGTATTGGACTCTTTGGCGACGAAGAGCACGAAGGCTCATTCCGTGACGCTGAAGACGGCGAACTGAGCAGTAACGTCGTTGAGCACGGCCGCGTTGACTCTATCCTCGGCTTTACCCTTAATGTTGAACCGCGCTCATCAGCTCGTGTGCACTACTGGGTAGCAGCAGGTATGAGCACCCGTGAAGCACTGTATATTCACCGCCAGGTCCAAGAGCAAGGCGTCTACAAGCGCATTCACAAGACCGCTGAATGGTGGCAAGAGTGGCTCCGTCCAGCAATTGATGCCGCCGAGCGCCTCCCAAAGGACTACCAAGACCGCTTCATTGAAAGTGTGATGATTATTAAGTCTCAGCTCGACAAGCGCGGTGCGGTGATTGCGAGTACCGATAGCACCCTTTTGAACTACTCGAAGGATGGCTACGCGTATTCATGGCCACGCGACGGTGCGAATGTTGTCTGGCCACTTGTTCGACTTGGCTACTACCAAGAAGCCTACCGCTTCTTCGAATTCTGCCAGCGTGGGCTTCACCCTGGTGGCTACCTCATGCACAAGTACCGCGCCGATGGCGCACTCGGGAGTAGTTGGCACCCGTACGTCCACGGTGACGTTGTAGCACCTCCTATTCAAGAGGATGAAACCGCACTTGTGGTGTTTGTATTCGTACAGTTCTATAACCTTTCGAAGGACAGTACGCTTATTAAAGACTTCTACCATTCAATGATTAAGCCAATGGCTAATTTCATGGCAGAGTTTATCGATGAAACGACGGGGCTTCCAAAGCCAAGCTACGACCTATGGGAAGAGCGATTCCTTATTAACACCCACACGACTGCGGTTACGTATGCTGGCCTCCTTGCCGCTTCTGAACTTGCCACGGTGACTGGTGACGAAGAGAGTGCCGTCAAGTGGCGTAATGCCGCTGAAGATATTCAGCAAGCAGCTCAGAAGTATTTCTTCAACAAAGAGCGTCAGGTTTTGTACCGTGGTCTTATTGTTGAACACGGCGAAATTAAGTATGACGCCACCATCGACTGTGCCGCTATCTTTAGTTCATTCATGTTTGGACTCTTCCCGGCAGATGGCCACGAAATGAAAGCTTCAATTGAAACGACTATGAATGTATTCGATGCTACCCTCGACAAGCCTGGCCTGCCTCGCTACGAAAACGACGAGTACCGACGCGACGACCCATCAATTAATGGCAACTGGTGGTACATTACGACGCTCTGGAAAGCACAGCACGACATTGAACGTGGCAAGACCGATGACGCGAAGAAGATTATTGAATGGATTAACAACCATATGCTCACTACTGGCATGATGGGCGAACAAATCAATCCACTTACCGACGAAGCGATTGCGCCGGCACCACTGACCTGGTCACACGCTGAATACGTCGGCACCCTCATCGACCTTCTTGGTCGGGAGCGCTAGCATGACGCTGGGTGGGCCACGCTTCAAGCAACTACTGCACCGTTTTTCGCCACAACTTCGCGAACGCGGCAAGTCTTTAAAAAAGTTTAGTGATCTGATTGGTCTTGTTCATTTTGGCGCCGTCCATCAACATGACGACGACTATGATGCAATTCGAGGCTTTACCGCTTCGCTCACCCACCAAGACACCCACTACGCTGTTGGAACCTACGATGGCTTCAACGTGCGCCTCGTGAACCGTTTTGATGTTATTCGAATCGCAGGCAACCCGCATCACGAACAGCTCTGGACTATTTTGGAAATTGAACTTGATCGCCGCGGCGTGCCACATATGTTCTTCGTGCCCACCGGACGAGAGGCTGGCGAATATGGGCGTCTGTATGCAACCCAACCAAACATGCAGCCATTAAACTCAATGCTTTTTGATAACAAGAGCCCCGAATTCCATGGACGCTTCCAAATACTGGCAAGTCCTGCACACTCGCACCAGGTAGAGCAGCTCTTCGAGTCTCCAACTATTGTGGGTATTGCGAGTCGCTTCTGGCCACACGGAATTGAAATCGAACACGGAAAGATTCTTATTTATATAACAGAACACCGCCTGACAAAGGCGGTGCTAGAATCTGCTTTGATGTCCGGCCTATGGCTTGCCGAGACAATCGATGCATCGATTGAAGACTAAGACTTACGAGCTTTAACTTCGTTACGGCCAAGGTTCTTCTTGGTTTCAGTGTAGGTAGCGTGCTTACGTGCGACTGGGTCGTACTTCTTAAGACTAATCTTTTCAGTTGTGTTCTGAGTGTTCTTAGTAGTGTAGTATGTACGGTGGCCAGTGAGCTCGCTCACCAAACCAACCAACTTGCGCTTTGTGTTCTTCTTTGCCATAAGAGTGTCGTAAAACTTCCTTTATAATGATATCTAGTGTCTATTAAGACTTTCAGAGGTCAATTATAGCAGAATTAACAGTGTATATCAAGGGGTATCCAGTACCGACTTGTTAGCGGAAGTTGGTAAAAGTCAACGGAAAATTAAAATCTTGCGACTCAAGCAGGCGCATTGAAGCCTGGAGGTCGTCCTTACTTCCACTTGTCACGCGCACCTCTTCGCCCTGAATAAGCGCCTTCACCTTTGGCATTTCCTCACGGAGAATTTTCGTAATTTGCTTGGCTTTATCCTGAGTAAGACCAGCGACAAACGGAATTTCCTGACTCGCCTTTAAGTTAGAGGTAACAATTTCTTTCGTGAGGTCGAGCGACTTGCTTGTTTGGTTGCGCTGGGTCAATTTCTTGCGAATAATATCAATGATGCTTTCAATCTGCCATTCATTTGCACCGATCACCTTAAAGCCGGCCTTATCAGCAAGCCAATCAATTTCGGCAGGAGTTCCCTTAAAGTCATACCGATTTGAAATATCTTTTTGAACAAGGGCAAAAACGTTACTCATCTCTGCCTTATCATAATCTGAAATGATGTCGAAACTAAATGTAGCCATATGATTAGTATAGCAAACAAGCAAAAACCTCGCAGATGAGCGAGGTTATATATACTTCATGGAGCCACGATCGGGGCTTGAACCCGAGACCTCATCCTTACCATGGATGCGCTCTACCAGCTGAGCTATCGCGGCGGGTACCTTACGGCAACTCTGAAGATTATACCGTAAAAGCTAATATAAGTCGAGTACTACGAGGTGTTCGATATGTGGTGTGTGAGGGAAATAATTGTAGCCACGGTGCGCCTTAATGCCGTAAGCTTCTGCAAGTCGCGCAACGTCGCGGGCTTGTGTAACTGGGTTACATGAAAGGTAGATGATTCGCTGCGGCTTTACCTCAAGAAGTCGTTCAATAACGGCTTCGTGTAGGCCTGCGCGCGGTGGGTCAACGATAATGGTCTTATCGCCTACAATGTAGTCGAGTGCATTTTCGCTGGCAGCGAGAATAGGCTTTGCCTTAATGCCAAGTTCGGCGACGTTACGTTCCATTTCTCGAACGGCGTGCTCATTCACTTCAACGAGCGTTACGTCATCGCCTCCTATGGTCAGCCCAATAGTACCAACTCCGCTGTACATGTCGACGACCTGCTTATCTTCTGCGATCCACGCTTTCATATCGAGCAGCGACTGCGAGTAGACCGGCAAGTTAATCTGGAAGAAGCCTTCGGTTGCATAGTGAAAAGGTACGCCGAGGAGCGTATCCGAGAGTGGCCGTGTCGGTGTGGTGAGCCGTTTTGTAATAACGCTGGCTGGGCTTTTAGGGTTTGAAAAAATAACTTCGCCATTGTCATCGGATGAAAGCTTGCTCATGAAAGTGTCGACATCAAAGGCCTCTTCTTTAACATACAGCTGCCAACTGAGCGAGCCGTCAGCAGCTGAACGGATAAGGAGGGTTTTAAGGTCACGACCAATGACTTTCATGTCGTTCAAAATTGCGACTATCTCGAGGCCCTTTGCATTAATAGCATCTGTCGCAAGGCTCGTGCCCTCAATCATAATCTTTCCATGCGAGCCGCGACGGAAGAACGCAAGAGAAAGACTCTGCGTGTCGGTATCAAACCAAAAACTAAATTCTACTTTGTTTCGGTACCCATACTCAACGCCATCGCTATATACCTCGATTGGGTCGGGTAGCACAATGTCATGAAGTTCAAAGGCCTCTTCAATAAGGGCTGCCTTGTATCGCTGCTCGGTTGCAAGTAGCATAATTTGCCATGGACTCGTCGACAAGAAACTGCCTGGGTCTCGTGGTTCAATGCGTTCAGGGCTCGCTTTGAGCACATCGACAACCACTCCTTCGGCATATGACGATTTCTTACGAGTAATCTGTACCTTTACGAGTTCGTCGGGAAGGCCGCCCCACACAAAAACTTTACGCCCATCTTCGAGCGTACCAAGTGCTTGTCCACCACCAACAATTTTATCAAGCCGTAGCTCTACAATAGGAAAAGGTCTTTTAGCCATTCCTTCTATTATACATCTTCTGCTGGATGAACGCGCCAATCGGAGTCGACAGCAACCTGACGACCATTAGATGTAACGGTTGCATTAATATAACCGATACCTCGTCTTTCAGAAAGTTCGGTATTTCCCCAATAGGCATTATGAATCCTCTCGTTAATCAGGCCGTAACTATCGTATAGCCCCACGCTGAGTGGAGTCCGCGTGAACATCGCCGACCCAAAGTGGTGGTTATGGAACGTAAGACCCCATTGAATCATCGCAATCCGGGATGCCATAGCGAGTGACTGTAGTGAGCCGCCGCCGGCCACGATAAGCTCGTTTGGAATCACCACCCCCTCGCCTTGTATCATGTTAAGGGCTTGTTGAACATTTTCACCCGTGATTCCGGTATAAAGCCGAACCGTGTCTCCTTCCTTCTCTGTCGCGCCCACAACATCATATCCAAGTGCTGTTGTTGGAGAAGTCGGGAGAGGAAACGCTTCCAGATGATTTAGTAGCCGTCCCGTCTTAAGATACTGCAAGAAATATAGCTTCTTTTGCTCACGGCTATACTGCATTTCCATTACCGGCACTTGTCGTTGATCAAAGAACGGAAGTGTACGCACCGTTTCGTACATATCTATTGCTTCATGAATGGGCGCCCATAACTTCGGAAGTAACGAGGGGTTAGGACCCCACTCTTTCTTCTGCCAATCCCACGCCCCTATTGCCCGCTCCAAATCGTTTCGATCCCCATAGTCAACTTTTCGCTGATAGTGCTTCGCGGTACCATTTCCATACTCAAAAATAGGATACCCCTCGTCATACTCACTTGTGCGCACCTTCGATGAGGTATATTCTCCCCATTTGAAATGATAAAGGTCCTCCTGTACCGGATCCCTCATCATTACTATATTGTCACCTTGCACATAGCGCCACAAGCTAGAGCTTGAAGCGTGGTCGCCGAACGTTGCTCCCGGATACATTTCACCGCTTAATATAAGCCTCGTCGTTAACCGATTGTGTAAGTGATTAATGTGTTCGGAAGTACCTGTCAGGCGATGTGCGCGTAAAACAAGCTCATCGCAACCGGCAAGAATCGGCTCTTCTGGCTGCGGAAAATAATGCGGGTGATTTACGTCGTACCACTGCGCGGGTGGATCCGCGTAATATAAAGAAGATGTTGCCGGGAGCGGGATATTAAATTGCCCATATTCGGTTCGCAGTAGCCTATGGGATGCCCGGAGACCGCTTGGGCCATCATACTCACCACTTCCGTCGCTGCGAATGAAAATACCATCAATAATCGCAGCCTCTGTGAGTTCATCCAGGTTGTTAATAAGAGGCACTTCAACACCATTTCGTAGTGCATACCGCCCAATGTCATGCTTCGAGCGACCCGTAGGCATGAAGGTGTCAAAAAAATCTACCTCAGGGTCGGCAAGCGCCGCATCACGCGCACGAACAAAGTCTTCATAGGAATTATTAAGCCCGTGAGACCAATACCCAGAAGCCCCATACAACTGCCGCTGCTGGTGGTAATATGCATCTCCAAACTCCGGCTCTTGATACTCTGCCATATACGCACAGTATAGACGTCCGTGCACTCCGCTCAAAGCGTAAGGATAAAAAGACGCCTTATACCCTAGTAATGGCCGTATATTTATGCTAATATAATTCGGTAACAAATGAGAGTACGCCGCCTTAGCTCAGTTGGTTAGAGCGGCTGTTTTGTAAACAGTAGGTCCACGGTTCGAATCCGTGAGGCGGCTCCACATTGATAATTAGGTATGCAGGGGTTGTGGAGCGGTCA
>CAZMJB010000016.1:11133-19306 GCA_964566735.1 uncultured Candidatus Saccharibacteria bacterium | reverse complement strand
GTTGGGTTAGGTACCATACGATGCTTACCAATGTTGGAGCGGCGGCGAATATGAATCTGGATGGCCTAAGAAGCGGTGACTCTCGAGGCAACCCGTATATATTTGATGAAAATGAAGGTGAAGGAGGCGACTTCTGCCGTACTGATGGCTCAATATTATACTTTACTGGTAATGGCATTTCATTTGCCGCGGGGCCGGCGGTTCCGAAGTTCTTCCCAAGCTGTTAATGAGCAGTAAAAACAAAAGAGCACGTGGAGTGCTCTTGTTATGCGTCATTTGGTGGGTCCTAGAGGGCTCGAACCTCTCACCTCCACAACGTCAATGTGGCGCTCTAGCCAAATGAGCTAAGGACCCGCATGGGTTTCGCGGGAAGTGTCCTCGCGAAGGCTTTATTTATGGTAGCAGAATAGGGGTCGCGAGGCAAGCGAAGGGAGGGGGATTGAGATGACCAAACGCTTATGGTTAAATGAAGGCAATGAAGTGGGCAAAACAAAAAGGCTTTACAATTGTAGAACTTCTTATCGTTGTCGTGGTGATTGCTATTCTTGCCGCAATTACCATTGTTGCGTATAACGGCATTACGCAACGATCTAAGGATTCGCAGGCACAATCTGGGCTTTCGCAGTCGATGAAGAAGATTAAGGGCTATGCGGCTACCCAGGGTTCGGAGCAGTTTCCAACAAGTATTTCTGCTTGTCCAAACCCAGGCGCCACTGAGCTTTGTTTAAGCAGTGGCATTGCCGGTACTGTTACCTATGCGGTAGAGAATGGCAGTTCAGAAAAGTCATTCTGCGTAAGCGTTACGAATGGTACGGTGCAGTATTATGTGACTGAAGCGGGCAAGGTGCTTCCTGGGAGCTGTGAGCTACGATCATGCTATGAAATTCAGCAAGCAGGCGGTGCCTCTGGCAGCGGAACGTACTGGATCCGGCCTACTGGGGCGCCTGCATCAATTCGGGCGTATTGCGACATGGAGACTTCAGGGGGAGGGTGGACACTCCTGGTGAATAATGTTGGGCCACCTTCTGGATGGAACGACGCCACAACGTATAATTTAAATGCATCTTCGCCCTTGGTGGCAGTATCGCACTCAATTCTCCAGTATGGGAATGAAATTAAGGCGAACGTTTCAGGTAATTTAAACTACCGTATAGATGCTAACGGCAATGGTCGTTGGGGTGGTGTGTGGCGTGCACCATTCGCAGCCAATCTCGAAGGATCAACGGTGCAAAATGTCGGTGTTAATATCGAGCAATACGATAGTGGTCTTTGGACAATCGATACTGATCTTTCAAATGGGACGAATGCGGTGTCAAATGTTGTGCCATGGCTTTCTTCGGGGCGCGGACTCACAACATGGGACGGCGTAGTGACGACAAGCTGGTGGGGTACCCTGACCACTGGGCAGGGTGGTTGGCAGCCGACAGCACCATATCTCAGCAACCATTTACCAGCTCCAACAACGATCAGATATTGGGTACGCTAGGCTGTGGTATAATCTATGTGAGTATTGACGTGGCCTAACCACCCACTGAGCTCCGCGGATGTCTCCTGTGCGATAACGGGATTCATAAGTAAAACGTCCGGTGGAACCGTCTGCACCGCCAAAAGCACCAGCAGACCCGAGACATGCAATTGAAGGATTTAACGTATTAAACCCGAAATTGCATGTTTCTTTTTAATGTAAACGGCGGATCGGCCCGCCAAAGGAGCACATACATGAGCGACAATCACGAACACCTGCACGCAATGCGACACAGCTTTGCGCACATTACCGCCAGTGCGGTGAAGAAACTTTGGCCAGAGGCAAAGTTTGGCGTTGGCCCAGTGGTAGAGAACGGGTTCTATTACGATATTGATCTTGGCGAGCAGAAGATTTCTGAGTCAGATTTCAAAAAGATTGAAAAAGAGATGCGTACAATTATTAACCAGGGGCAAGACTTTGAACGCTTCGAAATGCCGGTTGATGAAGCCATTGAATGGGCGCGTGTAAACGGCCAGCCCTACAAAGAAGAGCTCCTGAACGACCTGAAACGCTCAGGGACAACTATTGCAAAAGACCTCGATGCCGATGAACTTGGTCTTGCTGCAAATGGCGACGCAGCCGTAGAAGCCGTTTCATTCTACAAGAACGGCGAGTTTGTAGACCTTTGTCGTGGTCCACATGTTGCGAACACTAAAGAAGTAGGTGCCTTTAAGCTCCTCCGTGTTGCTGGTGCATATTGGCGCGGTAACGAGAAGAACGCGCAGATGCAGCGTTTGTACGGAGTTGCCTTTGAAACACAAGAAGAGCTCGACCAATACCTTGAACGCCTCGAGCAGGCGAAGCTTCGCGACCACCGTAAGCTTGGTAAAGAACTGGACCTGTATACGGTTTCGCCACTGGTTGGTGCCGGTCTTCCTTTGTTTACCCCTCGTGGTACGGTGCTACGCGATGTTATGGCGCAGTACTCGAACCAGCTCCGCCAAAAGTACGGCTTCCAAAAAGTTTGGACACCGCACATTACCAAGAAAGACCTCTACGAGACTTCTGGGCACTGGGCAAAGTTTGGCGACGAGCTTTTCCTCGTAACAAGCCAAGAAACAAGCGACGAGTTTGCGTTGAAGCCAATGAACTGTCCGCACCACACCCAAATCTTCGCGTCGTCACCACGAAGCTACAAAGATATGCCGGTGCGCTTCCTTGAGACTACTACTGACTACCGCGATGAAAAGACGGGTGAGTTGGGTGGACTGAATCGTGTTCGTTCGCTTACTCAAGACGACAGCCACGTCTTTGCGCGGCCTGATCAAATTGAACAGGAAATCAACAATCTGCTCGCTGCAGCGCGTGAGCTGTACGGCTCAATTGGGATGCACCTTCGCGTGCGCCTTTCATACCGTGATGAAGGCGAAGGCTACCTGGGTGATGTCTCACTTTGGGAATCTGCCCAGGCGCAGCTCAAGCAGGCGGTTATTGCCAACGAGCTTGAATACTTCGAGCAAGACGGTGAGGCGGCCTTCTATGGCCCTAAGATCGACTTCATGGCAACCGACGCAATTGGACGTGAGCATCAAGTGGCAACGGTTCAGCTCGACTTTGTGCAGCCACAGCGCTTTGGCCTTAGCTACACCGATAGCGAAGGAAATGCCGCGCAACCAGTGATGATTCACTGTGCACTCCTTGGTTCAATTGAGCGATTCTTAAGCGTGTTTATTGAGCACACCGCAGGCTGGTTCCCATTCTGGGCGGCTCCGGAGCAGATTCGCATCCTAACTATTAACGACACCGTGCTCGATTATGTAGATGAGGTGAAGGCGGTACTTGAAGGTACGGCGCTTATGACACCAGTTCGTTATAACGAGCTACGCTTTAGCGTCGACGACCGTAACGAGTCACTTGGTAAGAAGATTCGCGAAGCAACCACAGCAAAGATTCCTATACAGCTGATTATTGGCGGCAAGGATGTTGAAGCGCGCGAGATTAGTGTGCGTACACGTGAAGGCGAAGAGAAGGTTGCCTTTGATCAGCTTCTTTCGTACCTGGTGGGGCTTTCAGAGAGCGGAAAGTAGTTCATGGATACTACTGCGAAGAAGAGAACAATCGCGGTTGGAGAATACCTAGATGTCGAAAAGTAGTCGTTCTAACAACGAATTTCGAACGAAAGTTGAAGCACTTATAGCGCAAGTTCCGGCTGGAAAGGTGACTACTTACGGTGACTTGGCGGCACTTGCAGGGCACCCATACGCAGCGCGCATTGTAGGCGGGATGGCGCACCATGGTAATCCAGAGTTGCCGTGGCATCGACTGGTAAATAGGTTCGGTGGACTGGCTTCTGGCTATCATGGCGGGCGTCGAACTCAGGCGGAGCACCTCGCGGCAGAAGGAATTACCTGTACAAACGATATCGTCGATAACTTCAAGGAACTACGATGGCGACCCCTGTAAATAACGATATGAATAAAAAAAGTGTTCAGTATAGTACTACCTCTGAGCCACCACTTGTAGTAGTTGTCGGACCTACCGCAAGCGGTAAATCGGCTACGGCTATGCGCATTGCCGAGGAGTACAACGGTGAAATTATTTGCGCAGACTCCCGTACTATTTATAAGGGTATGGATGTGGGCACTGCGAAGCCAAGTATGGTCGATAGGGAGCAGGTTCCGCACTGGGGACTCGACCTGTTAGAGCCAGGTGAGGTCTTCACGGCGGCTGATTTCAAGTATTTCGCACAACAGAAGATTGCTGAAATTAGAACGCGTGGACACGTGCCGATACTCGTGGGCGGTACCGGACTATACGTCGACGGCGTGATCTTCGACTATCAGTTCGTCGATTCGGCGCCCGAATTGCGTACAAAGCTTGAGCTTCTCACACTCGAGGAGCTCAAAGAATATTGTGCAAAGAACAACATTTCGTTGCCAGAAAATCATCAAAACCGTCGCTACGTGATTCGAGCGATTGAGCGTGAAAACGTAAGCGGTAAAAGGTTGCGCGAACCAATCCCGAATTCAATCATTGTAGGAATTGCAACAGAACGAGACAAACTCCGAACAAGAATTGAGGACAGAGCCGAACAACTATTCGAAACCGGAATGGTCGAAGAGGCAAAAATATTGGGCAAAAAATATGGTTGGAATTCGGAAGCAATGACTGGCAATATCTACCGCCTCGTGAAGCAATTCTTGGACGGAGAATTCGACGAAAACGAACTCAAAGAGCGATTCAAAATTTCGGACTGGCAACTCGCCAAACGCCAACTCACATGGCTCAAGCGCAACCCATTTATTCACTGGGCAAGCCTTGAAGATGCTTATATATACATAAAACATGAGTTAGAGGTTCGTAAGAAAAGCGAGTAACTGAATTTGTTCAGACGGCTTCGCGCTGGGTTTCAATGGGGCCTCTGCGCCCATTTCAACTCAGGCTGCAGATGTCGTTCACAAATTAGTTACTCACTTTTCCTACCACCCTCACCCCTAATTGTGATACTATATAAACAATAAATGTGAACAGGAAATAGGGGATTATGATAGACAAGTTGTTCGGTTCCAAAACGCGAGTAAAACTCTTGCACTTATTTATGAACCATCCCGGCCAGTCTTTTTATGTGCGTGAAATAACACGTTTAATTGACGAGCAAATTAACTCAGTTCGTCGTGAGCTTTCAAACATGTTGGAAGTCGGTGTCATTACCAGCGACACTGCGGACAACAAATTGTACTACCAAGTAAACCAGCGCTACGAATTTTATACAGCGCTTCGCGCGATCTTCGCGGGCGAAACGGTCACGACCGAACAGGTCGGCGTCACTAACGCGGCGGGTGTCCACGAACAGCACCTGTCTATTATTAATGACATTCCATCACTGCGCCTTGCGATTTTGTCAGGCGTGCTCGTGAAGGGCTCAACTGCACCAGTCGACGTGATGCTTGTTGGTAACGCGTCACCAGCAAAAGTGAAGTCAGCTATGGCGATGATTGAAAAGCTTGAAGGCCGCGAACTCAACTACACGGTCCTGCCGTACGATGAGTTCTACTACCGCCTGAGCGTTCGCGACCGTTTCATTACGGAAGTGCTGGCAAGTAAGCACAGTGTTGTGATTGATAAAGATAATGTTCTTGGTGAACAGCAGTAATTGTAAGTAAGGAGACAGAAAATGTTTGAAATTGAATATAAAGGTGCAAATGGAATTATCGTGTCATCAAAGAAGGCGAGTATTGTCGTCGACCCTAAGATTTCCGTTGCCGGCCTTAAAGACATCCCTGTAAAAGATGCGGTTGAACTCGCAACTGAAGCTCGTTTCGCCCTTAATGCAGACGACGCAAAGCTTGTGATTGAAGGTCCAGGTGAGTACGGTATCGCTGATTTCGATATTCGCGGTGTTGCTGCGCAGCGTCACCTCGACACCGAGGCTGATCCAAAGGCATCAACAATTTACCGCATTGAAACGAGTGACATCCGTGTTGCTGTGGTTGGTAACATCTACGAGAAGCTCAGTGAAGACCAACTCGAAGCAATCGGTATTGTAGATGTGCTTGTTATCCCCGTTGGTGGAAGTGGATACACCCTCGACGCAACTGGTGCAGCTACCCTTACTCGCCAAATCGATCCGAAGGTAGTCATTCCAGTGCACTACGCAGACGACGCTATTAAGTACGAAGTACCCCAATCTGATATTGAGGTGTTTACCGCTGAACTTGGTGTGCCAGTTGAAGAAGCGCCAAAGCTCAAGCTTAAGAACGCTGCGGCGCTACCGCAAACACTCACTGTTTACAAGCTCGCACGAAGCTAATACAATTACATTTTAATTTCAAAGGGGAACTGCCATGAACACTACGGTAACTATTGATATTGTGAAACTTCACGAAGACGCAGTCATTCCCGTGTACCAAACTGCGGGTGCGGCTGGTGCGGATATCCACGCTCGTCTTGATGAGCCGGTGACTTTGCAGCCACTTGAACGCCGCATGATTCCAACGGGTCTTGCGATGTCGATTCCGGAAGGGTACGAAGTACAAATTCGCGCTCGCAGCGGCATGAGCATCAAGCACGGCATTACTATGGTGAACGGCATTGGTACCATCGACGCTGACTACCGTGGCGAAGTGGCAGCTTTGGTGATTAACCTTAGCCAGGAAGCGTTTACGATTGAACCGGGCATGCGCATCGCGCAAATGGTGGTTGCGAAGTACGAGTACACGGGCTGGAACGAAGTCGAATCGCTCGATGAAACCGAGCGTGGCAGTGGCGGCTTTGGTAGTAGTGGCAAGTAGCCGAGTTTAGAAAAGCAGTGGTATACTGGGGCTAATATGCAAAAGGGTGGGATTACATCGAAGGCTTTCACGATTGTCGAACTTTTAATCGTGGTGGTAGTTATTGCGATCCTTGCCGCAGTGGCGATTGTTGCATATAACGGTATTTCCAACCGAGCAAAAGAATCTGCGGCTCTTTCTGCCATCTCGCAGGCGGTGAAAAAGGTAGGTTCGTACGCGGTATTGAACAGCGAGCAGTATCCTGCAAACGCAACTGTGGCGGGTCTTGTGGGTGATGATCAAACGACTTATGAGGTATCGAGTATTTCCAGTCCGCAAAAGGACTACTGCGTTACTGTTAAAAGCGGTAACTTATTGTATTTTCAAACGGCTACCATGAGCGAGCCCTATAAAGGTACGTGTTATGGACTTGTGGCATGGTGGCCATTTAACGGAGATGCTCAAGATAAAACCGGCAATAGTATTCATGGTACGGTGAATGGCGCACTTTTGACTACTGGCCAGACTGGCGAGCCAAATAGTGCCTATGCATTAGGGCAAACGAGCCAAAATATTACAGTTGGCACGCCTTCACAATTTACATCACTCCCGTCAGGTTTTACATATTCTGTATGGGTGGCACGCACAGGAGCGAGTACAAATCAGTGGCCATTAGTGATGGGGGCGAGTGACACGCATCGCGACTTTGGGATTCGGACCGCTAACTTTGGTTCAACTATTTATTTTGAATGGGGAAGAAGTCCATTCGACGGTGCTCTTTGGGCAGGAACTGGATCCTCGGGCACACTTAATACACCGAACGAGTGGCACCATATTACGATTACCTATGAAGGCACGACACTTTCATCATATTGGGACGGAGTTCGAACATACACTTCTTCATCTGCCGAGCTACGCCCAACTATGAATACATTTTCATTCACAACGCCCGTAAATGGCTGGATGGGAAATATTGATGATGCCAGAGTATATAATCGAGCCTTGAGTGCCGAAGAGATACGGGCCATTTATCATGCTGGTGCATATTAAAGTTGTTTCAGGAAATAAAAAATCCGCCGGTAAAGGCGGATTTTTTATTTCCCGGGGAAGCTTAGGCGAGGATGCCCTTCTTCTTTAGCGTACGGATCGCGCTGGTACTAAGAGTCATAGTAACCTTTTGGCCGTCTACTACAAAAGTCTTCTTTTGGAGGTTAGGCTTGAACACGCGGTTGGTGCGACGCAAAGAGAAGCTAACATTGTTGCCAAATTGCTTTCCTTTACCGGTGAGTTCGCATCGTGCTGTCATATTATTCTCTCTTTCCTGTTTAATATCAGGACACTAGGAACTATTTTACCTTTTTCACCCCTGAAAGTCAATAACCTCCGAGGAGTAACAAAGGGGTGGTACAATAAAAGCAATGACAACCAACATAAACAC
>CAZMJB010000016.1:0-11123 GCA_964566735.1 uncultured Candidatus Saccharibacteria bacterium | reverse complement strand
TGATCTCCCGGTTCGCGTCTACCACGACGAGATTCTCGAGGCCGTCGCACAAAACCAAGTCGTAATTATTACCGCCGAGACAGGGGCGGGAAAGAGTACGCAAATTCCTCAATACCTTGCTGAAGCAGGCTATAACAGAGTAATTGTTACGCAGCCGCGCATCTTGGCAGCCCGTAACCTAAGTAATCGTGTTCGTGAAGAGTGGGCGCTTCGCAACTCAGAAGATGCCAGCGAGGTTATTGGCTACCGCACGGCGCATGAGCGAGACGATAGCGGTACGACGAAAATCTTGTATTGTACCGATGGTTTGCAGTTGGTCCGTGAAATAACAGGGGCGGGAATTAGCGAACGTCAGATTTTGGTCCTTGATGAAGTGCACGAATGGAACGAGAACATGGAAGTGCTGGTGGCGTGGGCGAAGAAGCGCTGCGAAGAAGAGCCTCGGTTTAAGGTAGTCATTATGAGTGCCACCATTGAAGCCGACAGTTTGGCGGCCTACTTTGGCACGACTGCGGTGATTTCTATTCCCGGGCGCCACTTCGAGGTGAAAAAACGACGTGGTTCAGACGTCCTGAGCGAGCTTTTTGACCAATTAGATGCACGTGGACGCAATATTCTGACATTTTTACCAGGTAAGGCGGAAATCCAAGCTGTAACAGAGGCGATTGAATCCAAAGCGTCGAAAGCGAAGGTGCCAGTCATTCCGCTACATAGCCAGTTGGATGCCGATGAACAGCAAAAGGCTTTCCAAAGTTACGAGTATGGAAAGATTATCCTGGCGACAAATATCGCCCAAACCAGTGTGACCATTGATGACATCGATATGGTCATCGACAGTGGGCTAGAGCGTCAAAGTGAGGTGCGCAGCGGTGTGGAGGGGTTGTTTATCGCCCAAATTTCCCAAGCCGATAGCTTGCAGCGGGCTGGTCGTGCCGGGCGTACGAAGCCGGGCGAGTATGTGCTGGCCCAATACGATACCATGCCGTGTGCCAAATTTGAGGATCGGCCTGCCTATGCCATACCTGAAATTATGCGAAAACACATCGACCGCTTAACCCTTCGTCTTGCCAATGTGGGTATCGACATCGAAACGCTCGATTTTTACCATGACCCCAGTAAGAATGCCATTAAACGGGCCAAAAAGACGCTGGTTGCACTGGGCGCCTTGACCACCAATGGGGAAGTAACAAATGTTGGCCGTCAGATGGAACAATTCCCGGTAGAGTCGAACTATGCACGTATGTTGGTTGAAGCACTCGAGCAACCGAAAGAAGTGCAGGCAAAGTTGGCGGCGATTATTGCGATTCAAGAGGTGGGTGGCATTGTGAAGGGGGGTACGCGCTTTACGGGTTGGCGTGCATATACAAAGCAGCACAAGTCTGACCTTTTGGCCGAGTACGATGTGTACCTGGCGATTCCTTCTATCCCAGAAGATATGTATGAAGAACTCGGTATTGTCTCGAAGAACGTTGAGAAATCTCAAGAGGTGATTGAGCGTTTGCATCATGATTTGGGTATGAGTGACGTTGAACTGACGCCAATCCAGCCAGAAGAAGAGGCGCCGCTGCTGCGAAGCATTACGGCAGGAGAGATTGATCAACTCTGGTTCAAGGTTGATGATAATGGGGTGCTTGAACACGTTTTAAGTGGGCAGCAGCGCGAGCTTTCGAGTAGCTCTGTTGTAAGGAACCCTACACTTGTGACGGGTACGCCGTTCGATTTACAGGTTCCACTGCGCAGTGGAGGCCTTGAGACCCTGCACCTCGTAACAGGGGTCACGCTGGTTGATATCGAAACACTGTTGGAATTATCACCACATGATTTCCAGCGAAAGCGTGGTCGAACTGTCTACGACCCGCGTATGGGCTGTCTGGTTGACCGCCAGCAACTTCGCTTTGGAAAGCGCGTGCTTGAAGGTGCCGGAACTCCGCGACTTGAAGACACACGGGAGAACCGAAGGCTATTTGCTATCGAATATACCCGCTGGGCCTACGAGCAACTCGAGCGACAACGTCGTAATCTTGAACGATTCCATAAGCGCGTGCCGTTTGTCGCACAGCAACGGGTCGCCGATGAACTTCGTCAGCGCGCCGACGGCATCGTCTCGCTTGATCAGCTCTCAAAAACCGATAAAGAGCGGGTAATTGCCCTCACGAAACTCGAAACCTACTTCGGTGATGAATTTGTATACAAGTTAGGCAAGCCACGCCGCCAACCAAAGCTTGCGAAGCGGAGTGATAAGGGGTGGGAACCTCGCCATAAGCGAAAAGTGAAGCCAAAGCATCGCCGCGACAATTGGTAGCCTTAGCCTTGATACGCCTTCGGGCGTATCTTTTGGTATACTTATAGGAATGGAAATTGACATCATTCAACTCGTTATTGTTCTTGGGGTGATCCTTGTTTCAATGACATTGCACGAAGCGATGCACGCCTTTGTGGCGTACTGGCTGGGCGATGACACAGCGCGACGCGAAGGGCGGCTGACCCTTAACCCCATCAAGCACATCGACCCATTCTTAACGATTATTCTTCCACTCGGACTCGCGATTATCGGCGCGCCTATATTTGGTGGTGCTAAGCCAGTCCCGTTCCGCCCCGATCAAGTAAAGGGGGGCGACTGGGGTGCAGCGCTGGTTGCGATTGGTGGTCCGCTGACAAACCTATTCATTGCCTTTATCTCGTTTGGCGTCTGGGCAATTTTGGGCGGTCCTGTTGCGGGCGTCGGTGCGGTAATTCTTTGGACAATGGTGACGGTGAACCTCGGGTTCTTCATCTTCAACACTATTCCGGTGCCACCACTCGATGGGTCGCGCGTACTGTACGCACTCGCGCCTGAATTTGTGCGAACGGGCATGCGCTTTGTAGAGCAATATGGTCTCATTTTCATCTTTGCGCTGGTGCTTTTAGCGGGTCCAGTGCTGGGGCAGTTTATGAGCGTTTCCATCAACTTCTTTATAGATGTATTTAGCGCAATTTTCCGCGTCTAAAAAGCGTTGTAGTATCTGCCAAATTAAGTGTAGGCTCAGAAGCCCGATGCTATAATAATAAGTGCCCAGGAATGCTAAACCTAGGTGTACATGATTTTCCGATATCATAGATGAGGAAGACCTAATGACTCGATCCCGTGGGATTGTTTTGCGGTCATCCACCTTGCATATACGCGGGGAACATCATCACGCACCTAGATTTAGCTCCTGGGCTTTTATGCAGTCTTCACCCCGCTAGGGGTTCTTTTTTTATTCAAGCTTAAGGCTTATGGTAAAATGACTGTATATGCAGTGGGCGCAAAAACAAAAAGGGTTTACTATCGTTGAACTTCTCATCGTCGTAGTGGTGATTGCTATATTGGCTGCTATTACCATAGTTGCGTATAACGGTATTCAAAATCGTGCTAAAGATTCAGCGGTGGCAAGTATGGCATCTCAGGCTCAGAAGAAACTTGCCGCCTATGCAGTACTTAATAATGACCAATATCCTTCAACCCTTGCTGAAGCGGGGATTGATGGCGCTGCGGCTGCCAGCCTACAGTATAGTGTGAACAATACCACTTCTCCAGCCGGTTACTGTGTGACCGCATCGCAGGGAGGGGTGTCATCTTTTGTAGCTTCTAGTTATCAATACACCACAGTGAGTGCGCAAACGGCAAATCAGGCAACGCCGGCATCAGGGTTATGTCCAGGGCACGCTGCGAATAATGGCCCGACGACGGCGAACCTCATTCTTAATCCTACGGTGCGCTCCAATCCAACAGGCTGGGCGGCTATTGCTTCTACAGGGGGTGCACAATCAGGTGGAAGGGTGACGAGCGTTTCGGGGTTGTCAGCGTTCGGAGTTACAACAGCGTATCGTAATACTCTCGGTGGTACACCTTCATCATGGTGGCGCGTGCAAAATGACTCTAATACCCCGGTGACCGAGGGTCTTACGTATACACTGAGCGGATATGTGCGACCGAGTGTTACTGCAACAACGGGAGTTATTATTATATGGGAAAATTCTTCTGGAGGAACTGTATCCGAGAGTCCCTCGGTCTTCGCTGCGCAAACCGCCGGTACGTGGGTGCGTCGATCTGTAACGGCCACGGCGCCTGCAGGGGCGGTATCGGCCCGATTCCACTTCGGTGTAACAAACAATGGTGTAGCTGGGGCGTATGTTGATGCCGCGCTCACGATGTTTACGGCTGGGTCGACGCTGTATGGGTACGCCGATGGTGATAGCACCGACTGGATCTGGGAGGGCGCATCAAACGCCTCTGTTTCTCGCGGACCCGCACTACCCTGATGTGGTACACTAAAGGCATAAACGAGACAAAACAAACATGAAACAACGACTATCGGTGAGGGCAATCATCAACGAGGACGGTAAGGCACTGCTCCTCAAGCGTAACAATGGGCGACCAACCATTTTAGGTAAGTTCGAGCTCCCTGGTGGAAAGCTCGCTTACGGCGAGCAGCCCGAGGATGCGCTCCGTCGCTACCTTCACGATGATGCGGGGCTCCATATTCAGTCGTCGCAACTCTTCGACGCGGTGACCTATATCGACTACGATGATAGGGCAATCCAGTACGGCGTGATTGTCTATTTAGTGACATTGACGCCGCAACGACATCCAATGAAGCTCAGCGGAAACTACTCAAAGTACAAGTGGCATTCGATGTCGAGTATACAACAGTCTGAGCTAACCGATTTAACGCAGTTACTGCTTGGTATTATTCAGCAAGACGTTGTAACAGAGAAAAGTGTTGATAAAACCAAGCTCAATGATGTTAATAAATCATCAGATGACTCGGTGGTTATTTATTCTGACGGGGGATCACGAGGCAACCCAGGACCATCTGCGGCTGGCTACGTGGTGCTTGATAGCCGCCAGGAAGTCATTGCCGAGGGTGGTGAGTACCTTGGCATTACCACCAACAACCAGGCCGAGTATCAGGGTGTGCGCTTGGGGCTCGAAAAGGCCCTTGAACTAGGCTATAAGAAGGTAGACTTTAAGATCGATAGTATGTTGGTCGTGAACCAGATGAAGGGCCAGTATAAGATTAAAAACAGGGAACTATGGCCAATTAACGAGCGTATTCGTATGCTTATGACCAAGTTTGACCGCGTTACCTTTACGCATGTGAATCGTGAATTCAACCAACTTGCCGACGGCATGGTTAACAAGACACTCGACGCCCATAAGGCGCATCCAGGCGGCTAGAGGCTTTTTAACCCTAGTACCGCTCGTGGTATAATTGAATAAGGCAGTCCGCTAGACGACCGCTTGGCCTTAAAACCAAGAGGAAAGTCCGGGCAGCAAAGGATACGACAGTCGCTAACGGCGACCGGGGGTAACCCTAGGGAAAGTGCCACAGAAACAGTACCGCCTCGTGAATGCAGTACGGAAAGGTCTTCGGGCTCGTCCGTCACTGAGAGGTAAGGGTGAAAAGAGTGGGGTAAGAGCCCACAGCGTCATATGGTGACATATGGAGAAGGTAAACCCTGTCGGCTGCAAGGAGATCAGCATAACGAGTGATCCGCTCGCTGGTCGATACCCGCTTGATTGTATCAGCAATGGTATAGCTAGATAGATGGTCGTCCTCGACAAAACCCGGCTTACAGGTTGACTGCTCATTAAGAACCTCTCTTCACGGAGAGGTTTTTTGGTATACTTAGGATATGACTGATCAAAAGAAAACATACGCCACTGCAAAAGAGCGACAGGCAGCGTACATAAAAGAACTAAAAGCCCGCGAAGCGGCACTACGCCCAAACATCTCGAAAGCGGAAGCACAGCGACGCCGGGCAAAAAGCCTTCGAAATTTTAAATTGTTTGAAGTTATTTCCATCGCGCTTCTCACGGCAGTATTAGTGTTTTTGAGTTATCATATCTTTCAGTCGCTTCAGCATGAAGATGCGTATAGGGCAGTGCTTGGGAGTGAGGCTACTTTTAATCTGATGCTTATGTTCTGGGGTGCAATTACTCTACAGGGGGCACTTATGCTTCGGGCTGGGTTTGTACGTAATGCGGCCGATAACCGCATTAGTGAAGATTCTACCGATCATCCGTTTAAAGGCTGGCGATTTACGCCGTTTACCCCTCTGCTGGCAACGGCTATTTTGCTACCATCAATCCTTGCGGGCGCCTTTAGTGATGAAGATATCAATACGGTGGGTGCATTTTTCCTGATGCTGGTGATGTCATGTATGGCGCTCCTTCTTAGCGCACTTGTTGCGGCATTTATTATTACACCGCTCGAGCTCCTTTTTAGGGGAATCGTCGGACTTATAAAAGGTGACCGTTCAAAGGTGGGCTTTGTGGTGTTTGGTTCGTTTATCGCAGCACTGACCGCGTTTATCATCTTAGGTTCAATGGCGGCCTCAGCCGATCTTCCGTATCCGGCAGGGTCGTTCCAGGTGCTTTTGGCACTGCTTGGTATTCCGGGCGGGTACGTCATTAACGACGAGATGCTTCTTTGGATTACACGAGGCGTGCTTGCGGTGATTGTTGGTTTCATCGCATACGCGCTTTATAAGGGCAAGAAGCGCGACACCCCAGCCTCACCGAAGTCGTAACCGTTCCACTTATGGTAGAGAATTACCTCTGACGGGGGTACAATAAGCGCTATGGAACGATTCGGACACGAGTATGAGCCCACAAGACCCATTGACTTTCTAGAAGCCTCAAAAGGACTTGAAGAGGGCGAAGGGTTGGTGCTCTCGAGGCAACGAGCTTCGCTCGTGTCGGGAGAGGGGATTGTATACGGTGATTCGGCGATCGAATACAAAAATCTTAATTTTATCTCTGATATTTACCGTGTTCCGACTGGCGGGGAGCTGATTACCGATGGTCCACTGGTGGACGCGGCGCACCGTATGAGTGGAAATCACGACACTATGCCGGGGGCGACGTACCCATTCTTGATTGTCGTGAACGACGAAACTGATGCTCGTGTAGCGGTGCATGTGGATGTTGCAACGCTCATTTCACAGGGGCGACTACCCGTATATTCAACCAAGGCGCGGTCGAGAGGTGGCGGAGAAATGCTGACGCTCGACATGGAGTCATTGGCACGTGCCTTGGCGGGAAAAGTGGGGATGGGACCCGGAGGTGTAGTAGTGAAAGAGAAATACGGCTATGGCGCAGAGAGTATGCGGGAAGCGGTACCTTCAGTGCAAGTCCATCTTGCCCGAGAGGCGGGTGCTGCGTTGGCACTCGATGCACAGACGCGGCTTTCTTTGGCAGATCGGGATGAGAAGGCCCTTGCGCTTCTGCAACTTAAAGCTGCGGATATGTTCATGGATAGTCATAATAGAGCAAAAGACGACCTAAACGGAGCGGTGCACGTTGAGCTCCGACTTCTTCAGCAGCCCGACCTGAATACAACCATTATTGATTTAATCAACTGGGCTGAAGTAAGGGGCGGGCGCATTATGTACCGCTACGATTGGCTTGAAACAGGAGTGGAGGGGCCAACATTCTGGCTTGTCGACAGAGACAACCGTCATATCCACACACTGTCGGCTGATAACGAGTTAGACCTTGCTATTCACAATGCCTATCTAATGGCCAAAGCGCTTGGCGGCATAAAATAAATACCACCCCCGAGAGGGCGGTATTTATGAAATAAGGGGAGATTACTTGGTCGCTGACTTAACGATAGCAGCGAATGCCTTTGGCTCAGAAACCGCGAGCTCTGCGAGGACCTTACGGTCAACCTCGATGTTCGCAGCTTTAAGGCCAGCAATGAGCTTACCGTAGGTTGTACCTTCGAGGCGAGCAGCCGCGTTGATACGGGTAATCCAGAGAGCACGAAGGTCGCGCTTACGGTTACGGCGGTCACGGTATTGGTATTCAAGTGCACGGGTTACGGCTTGCTTAGCAAGACGGAAGCTACGGGTGCGGTTGTGCTGCATACCCTTAGCTTGTGCTAAGATTTTTTTGTGTCGGTTTCGTGCGGTTACGCTTTTCTTTACGCGCATAGTCTTTAGTTCTCCTTATAGTCGTAGGCGGGATATCGTCGGCTTCGCAGCCGGCCTGTCCTCTTAGACGCCCAGAGCTCGCTTAATGTTCTTAGCGGTACCACCGGTTACGGTAGCAGTTGTATTGATGCGACGCTTGCGGCTCTTGCTTTTCTTCGCAAGAAGGTGAGCGCCGAAGGCACGTTGGCGGGTAACTTTACCAGTCTTGGTAATCTTTACGCGCTTCGCTGTACCCTTGTGGGTCTTGAGCTTTGGCATTATATTCTCCTTATTTCTTCCGGACGACAACGCTGAGGTTACGTCCTGCCATTTGTGGCTGGTGCTCGAACACGGCTTCTTCTTCAAGTAGTGTTCCGATTTTGTTAATCATGTCGTACCCGAGTTCTCGGTGGGCCATTTCACGGCCACGGAAGAACACTTGGATACGGACTTTGTGCCCGTCGGCAAGGAACTCACGTACTTTTCGAAGCTTGATCTCGAGGTCGCCCTGTCCGATCTTGAGCCCGAAGCGCATTTGCTTGAGTTCGCTTTGCTTACTGTTGCGGCGGCTTTTTTGAGCCTCCTTCTCCTTCTGGTACTGATATTTGCCCCAGTCGATGATTTTGACAACAGGTGGGTCGGCATTCGGTGAGATTTCAACCAGGTCGAGTCCGGCTTCATCTGCGGCCTTGAGCGCGTCTTGACGGCTCAAGATACCGAGCTGTTCGCCTGATTCTCCGATAACGCGTAGTTCATTTGCACGAATCTGCTCGTTGATGCGAATTTTTTGGTTAATAACCTCTCCTTTGTTGACCCATATCTCGCAGTGTTTGCCCCTGGTAGGGGATAGATTGCACGGGCCTTTTACCTAAAATCAGCCGAATCTCTTTTGGGTTCGGCCGGTTCGAGCTTTTACTCATGGACTATTTTAGCAAATTTAACGGGGAAAGGCAAGGGGTGGGATTTAACGATACTGGAGCGCCTCGGCGACGTGATGGGACTTGACGGTCCGCGACAATTCTAGGTCGGCGATGGTCCGCGCGACGCGCAAGGTCCGTAAATACCCGCGTGACGTGAGCTGCATTTTTGTTGCGGCGGAGTCGAGCAGGTTTTTCGCCTCCGGTTCAAGCAAAAACAGCCTCTTTGCGTCTTCGATTGAAGCATAAGCATTGTAAATAGAGCTACAATTATACCGTTTTTTCTGAGCCTCTCTGGCGATAAGCACAAGCTCTAACACCTTAAGGCGTTGATTATTTCTCAACGATTTTGCATCAAAAAAGTGTTCGTGATTTACTTTAGCAATTTTCAGCCGAAGATCAATGCGGTCGAGCAGCGGACCTGAAATTCGCTTCTGATATGCGTCAATTTGAGCCCTTGAACACGTGCAGTGTACGGCGGAATCGCCTAGGTATCCGCAGGGGCAAGGGTTCATGGTTGCAACTAAAAGCGTATCGGCTGGCCATGAAATTCGACCGTAGAGCCGCGACAGGTGAATAACGCGATCTTCTAGGGGTTGGCGAAGTGCCTCAAGGGTTGAGCGAGGGTATTCAGGGAGCTCGTCGAGAAACAACACCCCTTTATGCGCGAGGCTGATATCGCCCGGGCGTGGCTTGAGGCCGCCTCCAATAAGGGCGGTAAGGGTAACGCTGTGGTGAGGTGATCTGAAGGGAGGGGTAGTGTAGATGAGGCCTTCATTTCCGCTGGCGAGGCTATGAAGCTTGGTGACCTCTATAACTTCGTGAGGCGAAAGGGGAGGAAGAAGTTCTTGAAGCGCCCTAGCAAGAATCGTTTTTCCTGCACCTGGTGACCCCGAGAAAAGAATGCTGTGACGACCCGCTGCGGCAATGGCGAGGGCTCGTTTGGCCTGCTCGTGGCCGATGATACTGTCAAACAGAGAGGGCTCAGCAGAAACAACAGGGGCGGCTGGCGGCTCGGGCTGTGCTTCAAAAGGCACGAGCCCTTTTAAGCCCCTGTAAAGCGCTTGCAGATTCGAAACACCTATTACTTCAACTCCAGGGGCGAGTTGGGCCTGCGGTACGTTCTGTGTAGGAAGGAAGAGGCGTTTGGCCCCGCAGGCATGAGCGAGTTCGGCTAATGTGACGGCGCCTCGAATAGGGCGGAGGGAACCATCAAGCGCAAGCTCGCCGGCAAATAAGGTGCCGTTCACCTCTGTTTGCTTCAGTTGGCCACTTGCAACCAAAATACTGAGGGCAATGGGGAGATCAAGGTGTGTACCATCTTTGGGGAGCTCAGCGGGGGCGAGGTTAATGGTTACTTTTTGGGCCGGAAAGTCGAGAAGTGAGTTGCTAATAGCACTCCGAACCCTTTGACGGGCTTCGTCGATGGCTTTATTGCCCATACCTACAATTTGGAGCCCTGGAAGTCCGGCTTTCATATCGGCCTCTACCTCTAGTAAAGCACCATCAAACCCAACCAATCCTCCAGAAAGAACCCGCGCCACCTTATTTCGTACTACGCCACCCATATGCTTCATGGTACCCACTCAACCCCAAGAAAGTCATTAACTTTTTACCCAAAATATGCTACAATAACAGATGTCGCGTGGGGCTGATATAGCTTCGACGAGAGGAATTTAACAGGATATTCAGCAAGTCGTTTTACACCCGTTAGGTGTTTATTTAATTGCAGACAAACTTGCAAACGGATTTGCTAAGCTTGCTAGCGCATTTGCGCCTAAGCAACTAGCTTTCCAAGCTGCCTAATTACTAGGTAGCCATCGGTCTTCCTGAGGCAGCGTAGGGGAGCCGGTGTTATATTTACGCTGATTACTTACCAATTGGGCAGCTGCGATCGGTAAGGAAATCTTACAGCGGGACGACGTTTGCCATTTTTGCTCTATTTCTAGGCGAATGGCGTCCTTAATCTTTAAATAGAGATAAGCTTGTAGAAGAATATCAGGTTACCTTTTGGACCCGGGGGCAGTACCCGGCAGCTCCACCACGAGATTATGAAATCCGCCTAGCTTTTAGGCGGATTTTTTGTATGAACGGGGTAGAAATAGGCTGTTGTCGGGGAATAATAAAACGACCGCCTGCGAGGAACGGTCGTTTTCGTGGAGTTTTGCGGTGATTTTGGTTTTTGAGCCCCTGGATAACTTTTTTACTCAGGAACTACCCCTATAATATGACGGCATAGTGCTTACGTCAATACTTTTTTATAAG
>CAZMJB010000015.1:0-19889 GCA_964566735.1 uncultured Candidatus Saccharibacteria bacterium | reverse complement strand
GACATGAAAATAGGGAAAATCAATAGACAAAGTATAGGAATAAGCGGTTTCACCTCTGTTCTGAAAAACTACGAAGGAATGCCTAAAACGCTCTTCGTCGCAGGTTCACTTCCCACAACCAGACCCCCGACTGTCGCTATTATCGGATCCCGTAAGCCAACAAAGTACGGTGAACAAGTGACTCACCAGCTCTCGTACGAGCTCGCGAAGAGGGGAGTTGTCATCGTCAGTGGCCTTGCCTATGGCATCGACGCCATCGCGCACCAAGCCGCCTTAGAGGCCGGTGGGACCACTATCGCCGTCTTGGCAAATGGGCTGCATAGGATTTATCCGACGGTACATACCGAACTTGCCGAACAAATAGTGAAGCAGGGTGGGGCAATCATCAGCGAACAAGATGTAGGCGTTGATGCGCGCAGCTATCATTTCCTGGCTCGCAACAGGCTCGTCAGTGGGCTTGCAGATGCCGTCATTGTGACGGAGGCTACCGATAAGAGCGGCACATACTCAACGGTCACTCACGCTATAGCACAGAACAAAGATGTCTTTGCCGTGCCTGGACCAATTACGAGTTTACTCTCGGCGGGTCCCAACCGAATTCTTCAGGAGGGGGCGCATATATTGCTGAGCGCACAAGATGTACTGGATATTATCGCGCCCACACTCAAAGCAACACAAACCCAGCTTGTACTGGGCGATACCGAAGTAGAGAGTCGCATTATCAAAAGTTTATCGAAACAACCCGCCGAGACCGATGCACTGGTAGCCGATACTGCGATAGAAATAAATGAACTCCTCCAAGTCCTCACACACATGGAATTAAAGGGTTACATTTCGAACCAATTAGGCTACTGGCACGTCCTCGCTAATTGATTTTAGCTAAGATTTATGCTATAATAATCATTACGTAAGCTTCCGTACCCAATCGTTCGAAGCTCACGCGAACTTCGAACAAGACAGCACAACAAGGAGCACCATGTCCCTTCTCACCCCGACCCCCGAGGAAGACCTCGTCCACCAGGCGACCCGCTCGTTGCAGGACACCTACAAGCTCATCCTCGACGACTACGCCACAAAGCGCACCCGCTGGCGCTTCACCTACACGGTTCGACTGGCCAGCGGCATGCGCTTCGGCAGCGAATCACTCGATGAGCGCTTCGCTCGCGCATGGGAGGCGACCAAGAACCCAACCATCAGTACGCGCGAACTCGCGCACCACTACGGACTCGAGGATACACACATCTTCGACCCGGAAGTCACGGTCCGTGATGGCTGGAAGCTGGTCTTCTACTACGGCTCGCAGTCGGGACGCCGCGGCTACGGCCTCATGGACCCCGACGCGGAGACGCTCGAGATGATCGTCCTGAACGAACTCGTCCAGCGCGTCGGCCTGAGCGCGGTCTCGTACTTCGCAATCCGTGTCCTCGAGCACGAGCGTGCGGTGGCGCAGTTGACCGAAGACTTCGTCTTCAACGCGGCGCCCTCGCACTAGGGTTCGTACACGACCCAAGCTGTCCCATCGAAGCACTACGCCGGTCCCTGCATATGCGGGGGCCGGCGCTTCAATTTCAAAGGGTTTTACTTTACAAAGTATCGTGAAGTGGTGTACAGTCGTGCGTTGTGCAAGTCACGGCAGTTCCGTGAACAAACTTAAGCACTTATTTAGAAAGCCTGAGTATACTTATATATATGTCATCAAATCTTGTTATCGTAGAGTCCCCAGCAAAAGCAAAAACTATCGAGAAATACCTCGGTAAAGATTTTACCGTGCTTTCAAGCGTGGGGCACATCCGTTCAATTGCTAAAAAAACCAAAGATGGCACGCCGCCAATTGATGTAAAGAACGGCTTTGCAACTACTTACGAAGTTGATAGCGAAAAAACCAAGACCATTAGCGAGCTTAAAAAAGCCGTTAAAAACGCCCAGACCGTCTGGCTCGCAACCGATGAAGACCGCGAAGGGGAGGCGATTGCCTGGCACCTTTGCGAAGTACTCAAACTCGACCCAGCAAAAACGAACCGCATTGTATTCCACGAAATTACCAAGTCCGCTATTGAAGCGGCGGTTAAATCACCGCGCACTGTCGATATGCAACTCGTGCAGGCCCAACAAGCCCGTCAAATTCTCGACCGCCTGGTAGGGTTTGAACTTAGCCCAGTGGTGTGGCAAAAGGTCCCCGGCGGTAAATCTGCCGGTCGCGTACAATCGCCAGCAGTTCGCCTTCTTGTAGAGCGCGAGCGCGAAATTCAAAGCTTCGAAGGCTCATTCCAATTCAAGGTCACCGCCGAGTTCACGCACGACGGCGCTACTGTAAAAGCCGAACTTCCGCAACGGTTTGATACCGAAGAAGAAGCGCAAAAATTCCTCCAAAGCCTTTCAGACGCCACCTTCACCGTATCCGATGTCACCACCAGCCCAGGCACACGCAACCCAGGCGCACCCTTTACTACCAGTACGCTCCAGCAAGAAGCCAATAGCAAGCTTGGCTTTGGTTCACGCGCAACCATGTCGAGCGCCCAAAAGCTCTACCAAGCCGGTAAAATTACCTACATGCGTACCGACAGTACCGTCCTTAGTGGCCAAGCTATCGCTGCCGCTGCCGACTTTATTAAAAGCGCCTTCGGCGAAGAGTATTCACAAGTTCGTCAGTTCAAAACCAAGTCTTCAAGCGCCCAAGAAGCCCACGAAGCAATTCGCCCAACCGATATGGCAAGTGAAAAGGGAAGTACCAACGAATACGACCAAAAGCTTTACGACCTAATTCGTCGCCGCACCCTCGCCAGCCAAATGGCACCAGCAAAACTCGAAAAGACTACCGTTACTATTACTATCAGTGGCTCAACCCAAGCCTTTGAAGCGAAGGGTGAAGTTATCGTCTTCGATGGATTCCTTAAGGTATATGGTGGCGGCAAGAAAGACCCGGACATTCTTCCTGCTATGGCCTCAGGCGACACGCTCGCACTTGAGCATGCTGATGCTCGTCAAACCTTCGCCCGTCCACCAGCACGCTTCACCGAAGGTTCACTCGTAAAGAAGCTCGAAGAACTCGGTATCGGTCGTCCATCAACGTATGCAACTATCATTAACACCGTTCAAGTACGTGGCTACGCCGAAAAAGGTGAAGGCGAAGGTACCGAACGCGACGTTATTACACTCGCCGTTACACCGGGCGCTCAAGTTGCTCGTGAAGTCGTGCAAGAAAAAACCGGCTCCGACAAGGGCAAGCTCGTGCCAACTTCTATTGGTATGATGATCAGCGATTTCTTGGGTGAATACTTCGAACAAGTCGTCGACTACGGCTTTACTGCCGACGTTGAAGAAGAGTTTGACCAAATCGCTGCCGGGGCTCTGGCACGTAACGTCATGCTCGAGAAATTCTACACCCCGTTCCATAAACTCATCGAAAACTCTGGTGGCATCGACCGCTCACAAGTAGCCCAAGCAACACCCGTAGGTACCGACCCAAAGACAGGCAAAGTCATCTACGCTCGTATTGGCCGCTTTGGGCCAATGCTTCAGCTCGGTGACACGGAAGGTGAAGAAAAGCCACAATTTGCACCGATGCCAAAGGGCTTCCGCGTCGATACCGTTACCCTTGAAGAAGCTCTCAAGGCGTTCACCCTGCCACGTCTTGTGGGTGAAACAAAAGAAGGCCTACCAATTAAAGCCAACATTGGCCGCTTTGGGCCGTACATTCAAGTCGACAAGCTTTTCGTGAGCATTAAGCCGCTCGACCCGCACACTATTACGCTCGAGGAGGCGCTCGAACTCTACGCAGCAAAGCTCAAAGCAGAAGCAGAAAAGAACATTTCCGATTTTGGCGACGGCATAAAGGTGCTCAATGGTCGCTATGGACCATACATTACCGATGGCAAAAAGAACGCCAAAATCCCTAAAGACACCGACCCGAAGACCATTACCCACGAACAAGCCAAGCAAATGATCGCCGATGCGCCAGAAGCAAAGGGGCGCTTTGCACGTCGAGGTGCTGCAACAAAGAAGCCTGCAACCAAAAAAGCACCGGCAAAGAAAGCCGCAGCAAAAAAGACCACCGCTAAAAAATAACCCTCAAAAACGAAAGCGGCTCCCGGCAACACAAGATATTCATCTTGGTTGCCGGGAGCTTTTGCTTCCGCTGACTCAACCGACTCCTCGCGTGGACTACTCGTTCGCAGCCGTCGCCACATCTCGCCGGAACTGGGCGAGAGCAGCAACCGCTTCGTCGTGGTCGCGCGTCGCCCCCTGCACCTTGCCGGCGCGAACAGAAATCTCCCTCTCGGTGGTCGACACTGCCCACTCCTCCTGCCGCTCGAGCAGGTTACGCAGCGCATCATCAACACCAGAAGCAGCGGCGAGCTCGGGAACCGCCCTGAAGCTTTCGATGCGGTTGCGGACCGCATGCCAGCGATAGAGGCTGTTCAGATAGTGCTGGCCCGTTTCGCGGTTGAACTGACAATCCTCAAGCCAGCAGGAATCCTGCTCCCAGGTGTCGGCCAGCCAGTTGCTCAGCGCCCTCAGTACATCAGCGGGGTGCGACGAGCCTGGATTCGGCAAGCCCAAGAACACGCGAACCACCTCATACGAAGGGCTCGACATGCCGTCGTCCAGCATCTCGCCGAAGCGAAAGCTACGGTCTTGCTTCATGGCACGAATCGTTCGACCCGCGATGATTGCCGGAACCGCCCCAACAGTGAAGCCCACCGCAAACACCCCCAGAGTCTCAAGGGTCGCGCCAGGCTGCGCAGGCTCGCCGGCCGTTCCGTCGAACAGCATGATTACAATCGGCACCATGAGAGCGATGAGGACGCCCCACAGCCCAGCGTTCACCGGGTTCAACCCCGGCGGCCAGGCCAGCGCAAATCGCTGGCGCACGCTGAAGGTGCCGGTCCTCGACCACACCAGTCCATGACGAGTTTTCTTAAAGTACTCACGTTCCATGAGATCTCCTCCAAAGAGAATCGGGAATAAGCGGAATGCTTGGCAATCATTATACGACGAGTGCGAAAGAGTAAGAACCATAACCTCGTTCGCACCCCAATGATTCAGTTCGCAGCGTCATGCGGGCTCTTTCATTTCCACAGCCTAAAATAGTACAATAACCATATGCAAAATCGGTGGGCACCCGCTTTCACAATCGTCGAACTGATAATTACCATCGTGGTGATCGCCGTTCTCGTGACAATCTCTATTGTAGGATATAACGGGGTTACAAAGCTCGCTCTATCCACAGCAGCTAAAAACGACCTGCAAAATGTCTCAACCGCAATGCAACGCTCGTTACAAAAAACAGGGGCGTATCCTCAAAATCTTCCCGATGAATTCACCGCGACAAACCGTATCGACGTCTCTCTTATATCCGCCGGTGCGCTTCCTTTCTACGAAACTATGACACCCGTACAGAGCGGGGTCCTGATGTCACAAGTCTGCCAAGACCTCATCGATGGAGGATTCGGCAAAGGAGTAAGCCAAAGCGGCCAAGCACGCGATTATATAACCGGATGTGGCAACTGGAATGATGACAGCATGCAAATAACGGGCTGGGATTCAAAAGTATGGCCGACCCCCGTACAAAAACAACCTCTTATTGACTACGGCGCCAATTTTACCGCCTCGGCCTGGGATATCGACCAAGAACGCGTCATGGAAGAGTTTTACCGGCTACTAGTAGAACGCTACGAACAAATGGGCGGTCAGTTTCCGGTAACCAGTTTCTGGGACTACTGGGCAACCCCGACAAATGGGGGAGTAATGCAGCAACCGCTCGATCCAAACGCCCCAACAAAGGACCACTTCTGTGCTGAGGCGCAAATTCCTCAATATCCAGAACTCATCTGGCACGTCACCGAAAACGGTAAAATTCTCGCCGGCGGCTGTTAGGGCTTTTTAGCCTGTCATACCACATCTTGTGGATAACTAAACTCCCAAACCACCATATACACAACTTGTCTATTTCATGCTACAATAAATTAACTAAACAAATTCTTTGACATTTTTTACATAATATTGTAAAATGATACTAAAGAATATGAATAGAAGTTAATTCCGAGTCGATGAGTGGGACGATAGAGGGAAAGAAAGACAACTAGATGACTGACACTCCAGAAACCAAGCCGACAGTTGACCTCAAAGAAGGGGTCACTAGCGTAATCTCTCTTATTGACCAAGAGCGCGAACGCGAAATCATTACGCGCCGCTTTGGCCTTTACGATCGCCGTGAAACGCTCGAACAAATCGGTGAACTGCTTGGAATCACTCGTGAACGTGTCCGTCAACTTGAAAAAGCTATTCTTATTCGTCTTAAAATTGCTGCAGAAGAGGGGAAGACCGACACTGTTGCACAGCTCGAGAAAGTATTTATTCGCCAATTAAGCGAAATGGGACGCGCCGCTCGCGTTGCCGACCTTGCCGACAAACTATACGGTAAAACAACTAACCAGCAAGAACGTGCCCACGTTGCCTTCATTGCAACCCTTGCACCAAACCTGACCGTTGTCGACGAAAACGACAACTACCACCAAGCAACCGCTGTTGCTGAGTACGGCGACGAAAAGAAGCTCAAGGGTCGTGTAGACGACATCGTAAAGCTCATCAAAGAGGCAAAAGAGCCACAAACCGTCGACCAACTCTTCGACAAACTCAGCTACGAGCACCCAGCACAAGTTGCCGCCCTCGCAAGCATTAGCAAGCACCTCGCGCACCTCCGTGACGTCTGGGGCCTTACCAAATGGCCAACCGTCAACCCGAAGAACATCCGCGACAAGATCTACGTGATTCTCGCCGATAACAAGAAGCCAATGCACTTCTCTGACATCGCAAAGTCTATCAAGGACAGCTCATTCAAGCGTAAAGACGTCACCACTCAAGCAATTCACAACGAACTCATTAAAGACAAACGCTTTGTGCTTATTGGCCGCGGTATCTACGCCCTCGACAACTGGGGATACAGCAAGGGTACCGTCAGCGACATCATCGCCGATGTACTCAAAGACGCCAAAGAACCGCTTCACCGCGACGAAATCGTCAAGCGCGTACTCAAAAGCCGCCAAGTGAAGGAAACTACCATTCTTTTGAACCTTCAGAGCAAGCCACAGTTCAAGCGCGTTGCAAAAGCAACCTACGTTCTTGCTGAAGAAGCTTAAGCTTTAGTTGCACTATCCTCACAGAGGTGAGAGAATAGAAACACTGTTATGGAATTTATTGGCGCACTACTGAACTTTTTCCTGCAATGGTACATCTGGCTACCAATCGTTTTGGTGCTCGCGTATCTGACGCTGCGCAATTATAAAAAGGTTGAAATCATGCAACAACAAGAGTCTGACCTCTTGGTGCTTGAGATTCCTAAAACCAACGACAAAAAAGAACTTGCCGCCGAGCAAATGTTCGCCAGCCTTCACGGTATCCTTCGCGATAAAGAAGAGCTTAAGGCAAACGGGGGATTCCAGGAGCACCTCAGCTTTGAGTTTGCGTCGGTAAACGGCCAAATTCGTTTTTACGTTTGGGTGCCACGCCAGCTTCGCAGCTTCGTTGAGGGGCAAATTTATTCTCAATATCCAACGGTGCAAATCCGTGAAGCAGACGAAGACTACGTATCCCACGAACGCGACCACAGCGTTGTCTACACTACCGACATTACCCTGACCGACAACGAAGTACTTCCTATCAAGACCTTCCAAAGCTTCGAAGTTGACCCCCTCGCCGGTATTACCGGCACGCTGGCAAAGCTTGAAACCACCGGTGATGAAATGTGGGTGCAAATTCTAGCTCGTCCTATTGCCGATGATTGGCACAAGACCACCGAGAAGTGGGCGAGTGGCGTAAAGGCTGGTAAAAGTAGTGCGACAACGAAGTACCTTGGATGGCTTCCACAAGTGCTCGAGGCTCTCTGGCGTCCACCTGAAGCAGGTGAAAAGGTCACCATCGCAAAAGAACTCAGCGACCGCGACAAAACTCGTATTTCAGAAGCAAGCACGAAGGCAACCAAGCTTGGCTACCAGGTTAAGATTCGGGTTGCGTACCTTGGTGAAAACCAAACCACCGCTCGCCAGCAACTCCAAGCCATTGTCGGTACCTTCAAGCAGTACAACTCGACCAACCTCAACGGCTTTAAAGCCAGTGGTGCGAGCTTCAGTAAAGAAAGCCTGATTCCATACCGCCAACGCCAATTTGGCAATGGTGGCTTTATTTTGAACATCGAAGAACTCGCCAGTGTCTTTCACCTTCCGCACACCAACGTGGAAACCCCTAATATTGTATGGGCGAGCAGTAAAACCGCTGAACCGCCAGCAAAGCTTCCAATTATTACTGGCAATCCAGCCATCGACGAGAACATTAGCGCCTTTGGTCTGACCAACTTCCGCGGCATTAACCACCAGTTCGGTATGACCCGTTTCGACCGCTCACGTCACGTCTACATCATTGGACAAACTGGAGCGGGTAAGTCGGGTCTTTTGGAGCTCTTTGCCCTCAGTGACATCTTCCACGGCCAAGGGTATGCGATTATTGACCCGCACGGCGACCTTGCCGTCAACAACATGCGTTTTATCCCTGGAAGTCGCCTTAAAGACGTGGTGTACTTCAACCCGGCCGACACCGCCCACCCTGTCGGGTTTAACCCGCTCGAAGTAACTAATCCAGAACAAAAGAGCAACATTAGCTCTGAAGTAATCGGCGTGCTTAAGCGTATGTTCGGCGACTCATGGGGTCCTCGCTTGGAATACATCCTTCGTTACACCATCTTGGCGCTGCTTGATCGTCCTTCAACCACCATGCTCGATATTTCCCGCATGCTCACCGACAAAAAGTTCCGTAAAGAAACCCTCAGCTACTGTACCGACAGCGTCGTGTTGCAATTCTGGAACGTCGAGTTTGCCAGTTGGAACGACAAGTTCGCTTCTGAGGCCATAGCTCCAGTGCTCAACAAGGTGGGTGCTTTTACCGCCAACCCAACCATCCGCAACATTATTGGCCAGCCAAAATCGACCTTTAATATTCGCGAGATCATGGACGAAGGCAAAATTCTGATTGTGAACCTTTCAAAGGGTCTGATCGGTGAAGACAACGCAGCTATCCTTGGGTCATTCCTGGTAACCAAAATTCAGCTTGCCGCCATGAGCCGAAGCGATATTCCAAACATTGCCGATCGTCGTCCGTTCTACCTCTACGTAGACGAATTCCAAAACTTTGCCACCGATTCATTCGCAACGATTCTTTCTGAGGCTCGTAAGTACGCCCTTAACCTTACGGTTGCCAACCAATACATCGGCCAGATGACCGACACCGTTCGTGATGCCGTCTTTGGTAACGTTGGGTCAATGATCTCATTCCGCGTGTCGGCTGACGACGCGCCGCTGCTTGCTAAACAATTTGAACCGCAGTTCGAAGCAGGAGACCTTCTGCAAATGCACAACCGCCACTTCATCATCAACATGGTCATCAACGGTGAAAAAGCGCCGGCCTTTAGTGCAACCACCCTCAAACTTCCACCAGAGCAAATCGACAACTCACCACAAATCATCGAAAATTCTCGCCGCCTCTACAGTCGGCCACGTGCCGATATTGAAGCCGAGATTAATTCGCTCATTAACATGCCAGCAAGCCTCCAGCCGCAGGTAAACCCTCAGGCAAGCAAAGATCAAGATGCCAATCTTCCTAAAACTCCCGCACAGGCCAAGCTCTGGCCACTCGATGCGGGCGCTAAGGCCGTCGAGAGCCTAATTGAACCTCCAATAAGTTCATCGTCTCAAAGCGCGCCCCAAGACGCTCCACAAGCCTTTGGCAGCGCTCCAGCAACCACTGCCGACGGTGAACCCGTTAAAAAGAAGCGCAAGCGCACCAGGCGCCGTAAAAAGCCAACCGAAACACCAGCAGCATAAGGCACAAACCGCTCCCGCTTGAGTAAACTTATGCGTAGCAGTACAATACAACAACACCATGACTGGCTTTTCTTTCGAATCCTACGAATCAACCCCAAGCTCTCAGCGGCTCACAGCAGAGCTTCTTGCACTCGAACAGTCTCTTGCCTTTAGCCGCGTGGCGGACGAGTTTGAGGATCTGTCTCATATCAAGAGAGCCCTTAACCAAAAATACCTGCAAATGTACGTCGACCTGAAAAACATTGGCATAGTAGGAAATGGCACAGAACAAGCCGTTCAACAGGTTCTTCAGGATAAACTTAACGTCCTCAATGATGAGGAACGCTACTTTAATACCGATGATCTTTTATCGTTTAGCGGCAATCTTTATTCTTTCGTTACTCCCACAGAAGCAGAAAACGCCCGACAAGACAACGAAGAGGACAAAGCCCCAGGCTTTGTCCGTTTTGGGGAGCATGAGAAAATTCGTGGCATCTACAGCAATCTTACGGTACTTGAAGCACCAACCAATAAAGAGTTATTTCGAAGACTGACATGGCCAGCCGATTACGACGCGAACACGCCACAGCGCATGCTCGCAGCGCCTGCTATTCGTATCCTTTGTCCAGTCGTTATTCGCTACGACGAGACAGGAGAAACCTATTCCGAAATTAATGATTTTGCTTCAATGGAGATTCCCTTGACCTATAAGAGCTGCCACATTGAACGCGCGGCGTAGCTTTACTTCAGAAACAATCATGCTATACTAACCAAGTATTAACAATTCATCATATCCAGAGTGCAGCGAGAGAACTAGCTCCGTGACCTGCCGGCAACCGGTTTTTCTATCCAAGAAAAGCAGCGGTGCCCCTTCTAGCCCTGAACAGCAGGGGAAGATACCCATCTTGGCAACTCCTTGATATCTTTCACTGGCCCACGGGGCGGAGAGATATGAAAAAGGAGTATTTTTTATGTCAAAAGTATCAACTGCCACCCCTGTCGTAACAGAGGTGTATCGAACCGCCGAAAGCGTTTCACCAAAGCACCCCGATAAAATCTGTGACCAAATTTCGGATGCTATTTTGGATGCCCACCTGCAAGAAGACCCGTTCGCGCGTGTTGCCGTTGACGTTGCCGGCGCACATGGAAAGCTATTTATAGCAGGGGAGGTGACCTCGAGCGCCACCTCTATTAATATCTCAGAAATCGTCCATCGCATCGCTGGAAAACAGCATAACGGCGAATACCTCGAAATCATCGAGAGCATTGAAGCCCAAAGCCCAGAAATTGCCCAAGGGGTGAACACTGGTGGAGCAGGGGACCAAGGTATTATGGTTGGCTACGCAGTCAACGAAACGCCCGAGCTGCTCCCGCTCGAATACGTATTGGCGCGAAATCTTAACAAATTCTTGTATAAGAAATGGCCATTTGACGGCAAAACACAGGTGACCATAAAAGGGGAGGAGATTGTAGCAGTAGTGGCCAGTTTCCAGCACGCTCCTCGAGAAAGACTCACCGAAGCAGTGGAGGAGTGGCTCAAAATAGAACCGCTCGCCAAAACCCACGACCACACATTCGATCTTCATATAAATCCAGCCGGGGACTGGGAAGTGGGGGGATTTGACGCCGACTCTGGACTCACCGGACGCAAACTTGCCGTAGATAACTATGGCCCTCGCGTTCCCCTGGGCGGTGGCGCATTTAGCGGTAAAGACGGTACAAAAGTTGATCGCTCTGGCGCCTACATTGCTCGAAAAATTGCCGTCGATTACCTCAAGAAGCACCGCGCCCATGAAGTATACGTCTACCTCGCCTATGCTATTGGCTACCCTCAGCCCGTGGAGGCGACCGTTATTATTGACGGTGTACAAAAACAAATTAAAGGCTACGACCTGACGCCGGAGGGGATTATTAAGAAGCTCGGCCTCCGCTCCCCCGGTTTCGAAAAACGCGCACAGTACGGGCACTTTTAATTGCAAAAAATATAAATTAGTGGGATAATACACAAAGTTTCAGTCACCGACCAACGAAGGGAGGTGCTCCCTATGGACACCAAGACTGATCCGCACCTTGAGTCACCAGGAGAGGAGCACATCCCGAAAGGAATCGTACGTGCCATGCGCGTCTACCGCAGCGTCAAGGAATGGAGTCTCGTACTCCTCTTCATGTCTGCAGGACTCGCTGGCGTGCTAATCTACCCGCTGGGGCTGTGCCTGCTCATGAACGTCGACGTCACATTGTCATTTCCGCTGTAACCGAAAGGAACGTGCTATGCCCATCACTGACGACGCTGCATCCACTGCCGACAAAGAAGAGCAGATGCATCAGCTCTTCCAACCCGGCCCGAACGCCCCCGACGCGCCCGCCGACCCGCCATCAAGGAAGGATCAAATCAAGATCTTCGCTGGCATTCTCGCCGGCACCGTGCTGATCATGCTCTACGCCGGCGGCGTCTTGCCGTTCTAGACCTCTGACCCCTCTCTGTGATCTACTCAAGCGAGCCTCGTCTCTCTGCGGTTGAAGAACCCCGTTCTCCCGCAAGGAGACGGGGCTCTTCGCCTTTAAAGGGAAGTTTTTAACCTATCTTACCCCTGTAATAACAAAGGTAGCAGGGAACCCCTACTTGGTCAAAAGGTGACTACTGTTTTATATCTAAAATAAAATCGAACATATTTAGAACATCATCATAGGACCTGCGAAAGCAGAATATGCATACATATCGAACAATATGCATTTTGATGAAATTATGACGAAATAACAATAAGAGGACTGAATAGGCGACAAACAAAATCAAAAACCAAGGCAGGAGAGAATATAGAAAAAATAATCTCGAAATGAGGCTGGAAGAGTGGCATGAGTGATCATGATTTAGATATATACTTAACGTCGCACAATATATCTTTTACGAAGCACATATATAGCAAATAAGATGAATATGTACCCATCCCACTTAGCCACCTAAAGGAGTAGTACCCAGGAAACTCGTCATATATTACTCTGTTATTGTACGTGTGTGCACTAATTCTTTACTGCTACTGCATGCCTCATGAACCTAGTGTCTTTAGCCTGATGTTGTACATTTGTACATCAAACCTTGAGTTTTCCACAGAATCATCGTCATATTTGCTTTTTCTTCAAAATGATTATACTACTCTCCTTCTGCCCCTCTACCCTGCTTTTTGACTTTTGCATATTTTGATATTAAAATATACTTTTTTCACAAAAACGAACATGTGGAACAAAAATAGAACATCAATATATGAAAAAGGAGGGGAAGAGTGTACCAATTAGCACCCGGACTGTTCAAGCGCTAAACCTACAGTGCGACCAATCTAACGGTACGCCGCTCGGCCTGACACGCGCACGTCAACGTACTCGGCCCCTACCCCACGCTCCTTCAAGAATGCAAGCGAACGATCGGCATCTTCCATCTGCTCCCCCGCTCCCCTGTCGATTGAAAATTTTACACGAGTATCTACACCTTCAAAATACACATCAACTTGGCGAGTAGTCCCCTCTGGGAGGACGGCCTTTATAGCGCTATATCCCCTCCCCTGCGCCTGGGATACGATCTTGCCAAGGAACCCAAGAAGCCTTGTTCCTACTACTGCACTTCCCTGCTCTGGACTTACGCCGCTTTCATCAACAATCTGCACGGTTGGCGAGTCATAATAATTCTTTTCAAATACCACCCCTTGAGCATCGACGTAGTACTGCTTGCCGTTAATTTGCCAACCTGCAACAGGGGTGCGGAAGGTCACCGTAAAGTTACTCTGGGCAAGGCCTGGCATGCCGCTCATCTTAAGTGATTCGACTTCAGGGTGGGCACTCGCTACCGCAGCACCGAGCGCCGTTTCGTCCAACGATACGCGTAGGCGTTGAGCGGGGTTAAGGTTCAAGTACTCATTGATTGCATCCTCGTAGGTTGCAGTAGTAAAAGTGCTCGAGAGTTGCTTAGAAGAAGTGACCACATGCACCTGCGCAATGAGCTGCCACAGAAGCAGTGTTAATGCTACGGCAGCAGCCGCGACAATCAGAAAGATACCGCCCAGACGGCGTCGTTGCATCGTAAGCGTATGTGCTTTCTGACGTGACGATTCCTCGGGAGTGTTATGCCGATAGCTACTCAGTGTCTGATTGCGTCGGAACTGGTGGTTGCTCTGCTGTGGTGCCTCAGGCTTACTCCGAGCAGCCCCCGCCTCAAACTCATCTTCAGCAATACGCCGTCGGCGCGGAACTGCTTCATTCGCACGAGAAGATTTCTTCGAGAACATGATTACGCTTATTATACCTTATGGCTGCTACTTAATAGCGGAAACAATCAGGCTCGCCATATCTTTAGCGGCATGTGGTTTGGCAAACTTTCCAAAGCGAGTTGCCATTGTCTTTGTCGTCTTCGGGTCTTTGAGGTACGACGCAACTGCTTTCACAAGGAGCTGCGGATTATCAACCACCTCGTCTTCATCGAGAACAATCGCAACCTGGGCTTCTCCGTACACAGCAGCGTTTTTTAGCTGGTGACCGCCTGTGAGGGCGGCATTTGGCACAAGAATGGTTGGCTTTTCAAGCGCTGCAAGCTCAAGGATAGTTGTTGCGCCGGCGCGGGTTACAACGATATCAGCCGCACCTAATAACTCGTGCATGTTGCTGACGAATTTCTCGAGCCTAAAGGTGGTCGTGTCCTTCGGATATTGCTCGCGAAGCTCATCATACTGCCCAGCACCGCTTACTAAAATCACAGAGGCATACTGTTGAAGTGTATCAAGCACTGCAAGTGTGGTATGGTTGAGTCGCTTTGCACCGAGTCCTCCTCCTGTAACAACAAGGAGCGGTTTCTTGGCATCGACACCCCAAGCCTTCTTGGCAACCACCTGCTCGGTTGGCGTGTACGGACGGAATTTTTCGTTCACCGGAATACCAACGTAGGAAGTACGGTCTGTTGGATAATTGTAATACTCAAGCGGCGCACCGGTGGCGATTTTGGTTGCCCAGCGCGACAAAATACGGTTCGTCAGGCCTGGGTGGGCGTCAGAATCGTGAATCACGAGTGGAATGCCGAGCACCTTCGCGGCCATGCCCACGGGAAGACATACAAATCCGCCTTTCGTGAAAATGACGTCGGGACGCCACCGGATCAGTTTCCAAGCACTCTGGAAAAACCCGCCCAAAACTTTAAATGAATCGACGATGTTATGCCACATAAGTGAGGGCCACATAATATGCTGCCAAAGAGTTAAATGATGGTAGCGACGCAGCTTACCGGAAGCAATAATTTCAACAGGGATTGTTTCATCAAAAGCACCAACAATAGACTTGGCCTGAGGTCCGAAATGAACATCGCACCAAAACTTCAACTCGACTCGTGGGTGTGTCTTACGGAGCTCTTTAAGCACCGCGACGACTGGCGTGACGTGCCCGCCCGACCCCCCGCCGACTGCGAGAATCTTCATTGATTGCCTCCTTTATTCGTGATGGATGAACCGTGTATTTTGATAATTGGAACATAAGCCCAAGCGCCGCTGCCATGAAGATCATACTGGTTCCACCGTAGCTGAGAAGCGGTAAGGTAATACCGGTCAGTGGGAAAATACCAATCATGGCGGCTATATTAAGAATAACATGGGCACCAAGCCACCCGAATACACCCGCTGCAAGCAGTTTTAAACGCAGATCAATCATTCCATCCATAACGCTCAAAAGCCGCATCAGAAGGGCTACAAACAGCGCAAGAAGAGCTACCGTCCCTACAAAGCCAAAAGTTTCACCAATAATCGCAAAGATCGAGTCGTTAATCGCTTCTGGAAGGTATCCGGATGCCTGGACGCTGTCGCCAATACCAACACCAAAGAACCCACCAGAACCAATAGCGATTTTGGCATGCTGAATGTGGTACGAATCCCCGTCTGATGTTGAAGTGTCGTCTCCTTTTAAGTAGGTCACCACACGCTCCACGCGGTGCGGTGAGGTGAAGATAAGGAAAATACCCGCAACAATAAGCAGTCCAATTAAGCCCGTGACTATCTTTTTACTAATACCCGCAACAAAGAGCATAGCAACGACAATAGCCGTCAACGACATACCTGTCCCCAGGTCTTTTTGAATCACGATCACAAACAGGAGCGCGAGGCCAGAAATCGCCGCAACAGGCAGAAGTGTCTCCTTGAGATCATTAATCTTCCCCTGCTTCACCCGAACCGCTAAGAACACGGCGAGATACAATAGCAGTCCAAACTTTAAAATCTCCGCCGGCTGGACACTCCCAAGGGGCCCCAGTTCAATCCAACGTGCCGCGCCCGAGGTGGCCTGAATTACTCCGGCCCAGTGCCCCACCGCAAGTAACACGCAGGCAATAAATCCCGCCCAAAGCACTTTATTACCGTGTTTCAAAACAAATTCATACGGCACCAGTGACATTGCCCAGAATCCACCAATCGCCAGTCCCACACTTAGCAACTGTTTATAGAAGAAATATTCGTCGGAAAAGCTGAAACCATGCACCGAGTTCATAAGGTTGGCGCGCTGCGGACCGATGGCGTAAATAACAAGCAGCCCAATGAGCATCAAAAGAACGGTGAAAACAACAATAAGACGGTCGCCGTGGTGCTTGCGCACTACCCCTTCAGGAGTAGCAGCGCGACGATCACGCCACCCAGCAGCCATCGCTAGATATTACCCCCGGCGAGAGCAATCATCACACCAATAAATGACGTAACCGCTGCAATTACCCAGAATCGCATCGTTACCTTGGTTTCAGGCCAGCCGATAGCCTCGAGGTGATGGTGAATCGGCGCAGAGATAAATACTTTTCGCTTAAATACCTTCTTGCTGAAGATTTGAATCAGACTTGACCCTGCCTCAAGGACAAAGACGAATCCGATGATTGGCAGAATAAAGAGCGTGTCCGTAAGCATCGCCACCACACCAAGTGATGTACCAAGGGCGAAGCTTCCCACATCCCCCATAAAAAAACGGGCCGGGTGTATATTAAACCAGAGGTAGCTGAGGAGTGCACCAACAACGGTGAAACAGAAACCTGCGAGCAGCGCATTCCCCTGCATGAGGGCGATAATACCAAAGCTACCGAATGAGATTGCCGCAAGGCCACCAGCGAGTCCATCGAGGCCATCGCTAATATTAACCGCGTTCCCCGCTGCCACAACAACGAAGGCAAAGAGTGGAATGATGAGCCAGCCTAGGTGCCACTCGCCAATGAACGGTACGGTCACTGCCGTTACGTCGAGGCGATCAAAGAAGAACCAACCAAGAATAACTCCAATGGCCGTAATCATAAGGAACTTGAAGCTCGAGCGAAGCCCGGCAACTCCCTTGCCGCCGCCACGGATGTTAATGATGTCATCAATGAGCCCAACCAGCGCCCCACCAGCAAGCGCAGCAAGCGGCAACCACGTTTCACGGCGGTCAAGGTTAAAACAGAACGTCACAATAACAATCGCAAGTACAAACACCATACCCGCCATCGTTGGGATGTTACGCTTAAATTTGTTCGCGTGAAGTTTCGTAAAGACCGTCAGCGCCTCTCCTGTTGTACTTTCCGTACGCTGGCGCTTCCAGAACTTGTAGCGGTACGCAACAAAGGTATAGACAGGTGTTAAAGCCATCGCGAGCACAAATGCGACGACACTAAGGATAAAGGTGCGCATCATGGCGTCGTTGAGTGCTTGGTTTACAAGTTCCATATTTATTTAGCCTTTCGGTTGGATCTTTAAGTAATCGATCATCCAGTTAGAAATATCCGTAAAGATCGGAGCGGCGTGCTGTGCACCCTGGAAGACCTTATCTTTTCCGTATACAGACACCATTATGACATACTCCGGTGTTTCTGCACCACCATAGCCGACATAGCTCGCGATTGTTTCTGAGTTACTGTAGCCACCAGCCGATGGAATCTGAGCCGTACCGGTTTTACCACCAATTTCATACCCCTTTTTGTCGAGTCGGCCAATCGATGATGATGAGCGGGCCGTATGCACCATGTCGCGGAGCTGCTTCGAGGTTGAGGCGCTAATAATACCCGCTTGAACTGGCACAGGTGCGCCGTTTGGCTGATACACACCGTCAACCACCTTTCCCGCAATAACGGTTGGCTTGTAATAGGTACCTCCATTCACCGCAGCCGAGAACCCTGCGGCAACCTGCATCATTGTCGAGTCCATACCCTGCCCGAAGGTCATATTTGAGTAACGCACCGCATTGCCATCAGAGTCTTCTGGGGACACAATCCGACCAGCTGCTTCATTTGCCAGCTCAACACCAGTCCGCTGCCCCATACGGAAACGGTTATAGAAATAGTCATAAATAGTCGCACGCGCCGTCTCATTAATGCTCTTACCATTCCCCATGCGCATGCCGAGCGTGACAAACCCGGTGTTGAGTGACCAGTCCATGGCAGTCTGGAATGTAATGGTGCCCGTACGTCCCTTCGTGGCATTGCTAATGGTGTAATCGTCGATACGAATGCTGTCGGTGTTTACAAAAGTGTCTGAGGCCTTCGCGGCATTGGTATCAATGGCCGCAGACATGGTGAAGGTTTTCACCGTTGAGCCTGGTTCGTATACCTTTGAGATTACCGCGTTATTAAAGTGGCTGGCGTCGGTCACTTTGTAGTATTCAGATGGTTGGTAATCAGGGGTGTTTGCCATCGCAATCACCTTACCCGTGTTTGGATCCATCACCACAGCACTCACGAGGTCCGCACCCAATCGATCTGCGCGAGATTTAATAATTTCTTCAACCTTCGACTGCGCATTACGATCAATAGTCAGTACAAGGTTATCACCATCCACTGCTGGTTCGCGAATATTCCTATCCCCTACGGTAAGTGGCACATCACCCACGTCGGTGACGGTTTCGAGGCGCCCCTCAACACCATTAAGATCATCGTTCATGTAGCCTTCAACACCATAATTACCAGTACCTTCAGCGTTAACGAAGCCGAGTACTTGAGATGCGAGCCTTCCCTCTGGATAGACACGTTGCGAAACGGCAGTAAACCCAACACCCCTGAAATCTTTCTCTTTAATTTTGTCCGCCTGGGTGCGCGTGACGCGGGTAGCGATAATCTGGTAACGACTGTCTTTCTTTTCAAGCAGATCCTCAAACTTATCGCGGACGTTACCGCCAGCAATCTCTTTCATCGCCTTCTCTACGTCATCCGCCTCGCCGGCCTCTAAGATAACCGCCGGGTCAACAAAAACAAGGTAAACCGTCTCATTCATCACAAGTTTCACGGGCTCATCACCATTAAGGGCGTAGATTTCGCCACGAGTCGCCGGGAGCCTATCCCGCTTCACCTGCTCCTCCTGAGCGAGTGCTACGTAATGGCCATGTTGAATGACCTGGAGATAAAACAAACGAAATACAAAAATAGCCGCAATGACGAGCACAACGCTTGCCAAGATGCGTGAACGGCTACCTTGAAGTAATTCGGGTTTCATATAACCAATATATTATTCTTGAACGTACTGAGTATCAGCTGGAGCGGTCATTTCTTTTGCCACACTACTGTTCTTGATAGTTTCAAGTGCAGTCAGGCGCGCGTTTTCAACTTCGAGCTCGCCTTTTTGCTCGTTGTACTCGGCAATCTGACTATCGATCTTTTGTGCTTCGTAGTCATAACCGGTAGTACGCGTTGCCTGGGTGACATAGATCAAACCGAGGACAATAATCATCAGCGCAACCAGCACTGTATGAGCAACTGGCCCAAGCTTGATTGCCGACTGAAAACGAGTCGTGTTTTGATTGCGAGAATAATTCTGCTGACGGCGTGATACGTAGTAATTGTTAGTTTGTGACATTGTGGTGGTGGTTTTGTTTTTGTTTTATTTTGTGGCTCTTCAAGGCTTTAGGCCCCGAGTGAGTCATAGGCCCCGGGCCCGCTGCTATGAGATAGCGGGCCAAGAGCGAATTGGTGGATTACTTTACGCGAACTGCAACGATTTGCGGTTGGTCTGCGTATTGTACTGTAATGTGAACTGGCATGATTTTTGTGCCCTTTCCTTGTTTTTTTATTTTTTCACA
>CAZMJB010000014.1:0-20477 GCA_964566735.1 uncultured Candidatus Saccharibacteria bacterium | reverse complement strand
GCGCGGCGACGAGGGGCGGCAGCAGCTGCGACGCGACGCGCTTCAGCAAGATGAATAAGGTGAATGGTAATACGTGAAAGCGTAAAACCAATCAGAAGCGTAAAGAACTCAAGCATGTTGCCTGCGCTAATAACGATGTTGGTGCCTGGAATAACTCCGGCAAGAAGGAACATAAAGAGTGCGTGGCCGGCATTTAAGCTGTCGAGGATAATAAGGCTCGATAGAATAAGGCAGAGGATGATAACTACTTTTCGCATTTGCAATTCTCCAATTTCATTGGATTTTAACATTCGCTCACCCCTGTTGCAAGCATGAGCCTGTTCGATTTACTAATTTTTTATGATAAAATACAGGCAATACCAAGGAATATGAAGGGCATCTTATCTCCTTATGCAAAAACAAAAAGGCTTTACTATTGTTGAGTTATTGATTGTCGTGGTGGTCATCGCGATTCTTGCGACTATAACGATTGTTGCGTACAACGGCATTCAAAACCGAGCGCATGATACGAGTATCCAAAGCGATTTAAAGAATATTGCGAATAAATTTGAAATGTATCGACATGAAAACGAGGGTGTATACCCAGTTGGAGATACAGAAATTCGCACGACCGGTATAAAGATATCAAAAAACTCTTACGGTCCGGGTTTTGCTGGGCTGCATAACCTGCTTTATTGTCGTGTTTCGGGTGATGGACCAACGACATTTGCGCTTATGGCCGAGAGCAAAACGGGAACGATTTTTGTATATAGAAGCGCAACTGGAGGGTTGTCTACGCTTAGTGGTTGGCCAAGTACGGGTTCAAATACAAACTGTCAAAGTGTAGGCATTAACCAGACAATCGGCACAGATAGGGACATTTTACAGTACAACGGGTCTTGGTGGAGCTGGCTTTAGGCAGTCACTGAGCTCGTAACTGGAAAAAAGTTTAAAAAGAGCGTATAATAACCTAGATGTCAGAGGTGATTCGTGTAACTGGTGCACGCGAGCACAACCTAAAGAATATTAGTGTTGAGATCCCGCGTGACAAGCTTGTTGTGATTACAGGTTTGAGTGGTTCGGGTAAATCGAGCCTCGCTTTTGATACTATTTACGCTGAAGGTCAACGTCGCTACGTTGAAAGCCTCTCAAGCTACGCCCGTCAATTCTTGGGCCTTATGGAAAAGCCAGATGTCGATCAAATCGACGGTCTGAGCCCAGCGATTAGTATCGACCAAAAGTCTACCAGCCGAAACCCTCGTTCAACCGTTGCAACAGTAACGGAAATTTACGACTACCTTCGTCTTCTGTATGCGCGTATTGGTGTGCCGCACTGTCCTGTGTGCGGTAAAGCGGTGAGCCGCCGTACGCCACAAGATATTATCGATGAAGTCCTAAAACTCCCAGAAGGTGCCCGTCTTATGATCCTTGCGCCTATTGCAAAGGGGAAGAAGGGTGAGTTTGCACATATTCCAGAGCAGTATCGCCGCCTTGGGTTCGCTCGTGCTCGTGTTGATGGTGTCGTGTATTCACTCGACGAATACCCAGAACTCGACAAAAAGTACAAACACGATATTGAAATTGTTGTTGACCGTATCGCCATTTCAGAAGACATGCGTTCGCGTGTGGCTCAGTCAGTTGAGCAGGCCCTCGAAATTGCCGATGGCGTCGTTGAGGTGCTTGATGTTGACGGTGAAGAATCGCATGTCTATAGTCAACGCTACGCTTGTGTTGACCACCCGAACGAAGAAATTCCTGAGCTCGAGCCACGCCTCTTTAGCTTCAACGCGCCACAAGGCGCATGTCCGGTATGTACGGGTCTCGGGAGTCGTCTTGAAGTAGACCCTGAACTTGTTTTTAATCCAAACCTTACTATTTCAGAGGGTGCAATTCGCCCGTATAACCGCGTGAACAGCGATGCATGGTACATGAAGCGACTTGCTGCCGTTGCTGATGCACACGGCTTTAGTTTGCGTGTTCCGGTGAAGGAAATGACCGACGAAGCAGTTCAAAAAGTATTGTATGGAACGGGCGAACAGAAGTACCGTATTTCGCTTGGTGATGGGCGTGCCTACGACTCTACGTATGAGGGCGTGATTCCAAACCTCGAACGTCGCTATAAGGAAACTGACAGTGACTTTATGCGTAAAGACATTGAACGCTTCATGCGCGAACGTGAATGTCACGCCTGTAAGGGTGCTCGCTTGAAACCTGTTGTGCTGGCGGTTACGATTCATGGTCTTAACATTATGGATATCTGTACGCTTGGTGTAGAAGATGCACTCGATTTGTTTGACACGAAGCTTAAGCTCACCGAGCAAGAAGCATTTATTGCAACTCAAATTCTGAAAGAAATCCGAAGCCGTCTTGGCTTTATGAATAACGTAGGTCTGAGTTATCTTGAACTTTCTCGTGCCGCTAATACACTTTCTGGTGGTGAAGCGCAGCGTATTCGTCTTGCAACGCAAATCGGTTCTGGGCTTCAAGGGGTGCTGTACGTGCTCGACGAACCATCAATCGGACTGCACCAGCGCGATAACGACCGCTTGATCGCAACACTCAAGCACCTCCGCGACCTGGGTAATACTGTGCTTGTTGTTGAACACGACGAAGACACCATTCGTCACGCTGACTATCTGCTTGATATTGGTCCTGGCGCCGGTGTGAACGGTGGAGAAGTGGTGTCACACGGAACACCGGAAGAAGTCTCAAAAGATGCCAACAGCGTTACTGGACGTTACTTGAGCGGCGCTGAAAAAATCGCTGTTCCAAAAAAACGCCGACCCGTTCAAAAGGACCGCGCCCTTCACATTAAGGGTGCTCGCGAGAATAACCTCAAGAACATCGACGTTACAATTCCACTCGGTATTATGACCGTTGTGAGTGGTGTGAGTGGAAGCGGTAAGTCGACGCTTATTAACGACATTCTCGCGAAGGAACTTTCGGCTCGTTTGCACCGCGCCCACGAAGTACCCGGGTCGCACGACAATATTGAAGGTATTGACCAGCTCGACAAGGCAATTATTATCGACCAATCGGCTATTGGCCGTACGCCGCGTTCGAACCCCGCAACCTATACCGGTGTCTTTACAGCTATCCGTGAACTTTTCGCTGGTACTCCTGAGGCAAACATTCGTGGCTATAAAGCGGGACGGTTTAGCTTCAACGTGAAGGGTGGACGCTGTGAAAACTGTCAGGGTGACGGTGTTATCAAGATCGAAATGCACTTCTTGCCCGACGTGTATGTCACCTGTGATGTCTGTAAGGGCAAGCGCTACAACCGCGAAGCCCTAGAAATAAAGTACAAAGACGCGACGATTAGCGACGTACTCGAAATGACCGTTGAGCAAGCGGCAAAATTCTTTGAAAACATTCCTGCGATCGCTCGAAAGCTCGACACACTCGTTGATGTGGGTCTAGGCTACATTCGTCTTGGGCAACCAGCAACGACTTTTAGTGGTGGTGAGGCACAACGTATTAAACTTGCTTCTGAACTTTCACGTCGCTCAACCGGTAAGACCCTGTACATTCTTGATGAACCTACGACCGGTCTTCACAGTGCCGATGTGAATCGTCTCCTTGGCATTCTGCAAAAGCTCGTTGAAGGCGGGAACAGTATGGTGATTATCGAGCACAACCTCGACGTCATTAAGACCGCCGACTACATCATTGACATGGGCCCTGAAGGTGGACTTGGTGGTGGCACACTCGTTGCGAGCGGCACTCCTGAGGAAATTACAAAGGTTGCAAATTCATTCACCGGCAAATACTTGAAGCCGCTCCTGTAGCCACTCTCGCGCTTGTTCGCCGTCGTGCGCGCATGGTACACTTAAAAACATATGGAGTGGGCAAAACAAAAACGTGATACAGGGTTTACTATCGTTGAACTTCTTATTGTCGTGGTAGTCATTGCCATTCTTGCGGCCATTACCGTCGTTGCGTATAACGGAATTCAACAACAAGCGACCAACACAAAAACAACCCAAGCGTTGAATGACTGGGTGAAGATTCTTTCAATGTATAAAGCTGATAACGGCCGATGGCCGAATTACTGGACATGCCTCGGCGAGGGGTATCTTTATGGGCAGTCGGGGACCGACACATCGGGCACGGCGCAGTGTCGAATGACTGGTACCACGGGTTACACAGAGACAAGCGCATTTGCGACCGCCATGCGAAGCTATGTCGGTGGCGGTCAGCTTCCTGTGCCGTCATTTGTGTCGGCGGTAGCTTCATCAACAGACTGGCGTCGAGGACTGCACTATGCGTATGGCGGCGGCGATGGGACCCAGGTATACATCCAGGCCGCATACAAGGGCTCAATTCCATGTCCAAATATTGGCCAAGGCACAATCACTGGCGGAAATGGCAATTACGGTGGTAATACGGTTTGTACGTACTTAATAGGTACAACAACTGATACCTAAGTTAAAGGCTGAAAGCTATGAGTGTGAGGCATCAATCGATAGAATAAGAACACTATACTCCGGCATCGCAATCACTGCTTTGCCGGTTTTGTCTGCTTTGGCCATGGTAAATTCGGTTTCATGGAATTCAACACTATAGCCTTTCCAGCTACTGTTAAAGCGCACGCGCCAGTGGCCTTCGTGTGGCAGAGTCAGTTCATAATCAAGGAAGCTGGTGTCGCTAAAGTTAACAATCACAATCGTATCGTCGCCAGGTCCACCCTGGTCTTTGCGATGGTAGGCGATGACATTATTCGCATCGTCACGGTGAATGAGCTGTGTATATTGACCGAGGAGGCCTCGAGTATTGCCGTGGATATTAAGACGGAGATCGGCGAGGTGCTTGTGCGCGAGGACGATACCTTCGAATTGTTCGGTTTTATCCCACTCCAGCATCTGCCAGTCGTTAAATGACCCTTCTTGCATAAATTCTTGACCCTGAAGCAGCATAGGGATGCCCGGCGCAGTGAGTGTTATGGCACTTGCAAGGAGCGTTTGGTGGCGCGCATAGGCGTTCTCGGCGTTGCCGGGTGCCGCAACTTCGTTCAGACGCGCAGAACCGTTAGCCGCAGAGTCGTGAGAATCGCTAAAAATAACTTTATCAAAAGCGTCGCCGCGGTAGGTATGACCAAGCTCATATTCAATACCAGTGAGGCGTGGCTGTGATGTTGCCTCGACAAGCCCAAGACCTTCGCGCATCACGTGCGGGAAGCCAACTTCCCATTGGGCGTTAAACCCGGCACCGCCGTCTTTTGGTGATTGCACAATACCCGCTGTGCTTGAGTTATCTTCGGCAATCATCAGTGCGTTGGGATTAATTTTGTGGGCGAGTGTGGTGATTTCGGCGAGCAAGCTCCACGCTTCGGGCATATCAAGCTCGGGGACATCGTTCTTGCCCTGCGTATTGCGCATGTAAATTGTTGAATCGACGCGGAGCCCATCGATGGCATATTCGGTAAGCCACATTGTGACGTTATCGAGAATAAATTGGCGCACTTCTGGTCGTCCAAAGTCGGGTCGGCCACCCCATGGGGTGTCGCCGCGCTCGTCGTTGTAAAAGTAGATACCACCACGGTTGTTTTCGCTCCATCCGTCGTATTGCCACAGGTCAGTCTCTTTAAAGAAGTGGTTGTAGACGACGTCAAGAATCACCCCAATGCCTTTTTGATGGCAAGCTTTGACGAATTCAAGCAGGCCATGGCGTCCACCGTATGAGTTTTCAACTGAAAAGATGTGGTTTGGTGCGTACCCCCAGCCATAGCTCATTGCCATGCTGGTAACGGGCATGAGTTCGATGAAATTGACCCCAAGGTCCTTAAGGTAATCGAGCTTTTCGATAGCAGTGTAAAAGGTGCCGGTGGTCGATGCGTCGGGGCGGTTGAAGGTCCCAATGTGGAGCTCATAAATGATAGCTTCGTTGTGTTTGACGCTTACAAAGTTGTCGGCGCCTTCCCAGTCGAATTCGCCAGCAACGATGACGGACATGCCGTTATCAGAATCAGTGATTTGGCGGGCATATGGGTCGTTTTTATCGAGTTTTGTGCCATCAGCAGATGTAATCTGATACTTATACGATTGGCCTGGCTCGGCGTCAACATTTTTTACCGTCCACACACCATCTTTGCTTGATTCCATTGGAATTTCTTTTGAACTAAATTCAATCGAAAGCATCAACGAAACCTGTTTTGCAAACGGCGCCCAAACTGAAAAGTCGACACCCTTGTCGTGCACAACGGCTCCAAGATGCTTTGTAGCGTGATGCCCCATACTGCCTAGTAGTATGGAGGCTTAAGCGGTATTTGACAACACCCAGAAGGGTTATTTTTTCTTACTAAAGACGACGGCGAATTGCTTTTTAATGCTGCCCATAATGGCTTGACGGTTTTTCTTATCTTTGAGAATCTCAATCATCGGAGGGAGGAGAGAGATGAAGACGATGAGAAAGATGACAGGAAGGATGACTGAATCGATATCGATACCCATCGCAATAATAGCTTTACCGGCAAAGTATCCAAGGTACGTAATACCAAAGGTCCAAAGGAAGCCGCCAATGAGGTTGTAGCCGACGAATTTCTTGTATTCCATCTTTCCAATACCGGCAACTACAGGGGCGAATGTGCGAACAATCGGCACGAATCGAGCCATAATAATTGTTTTTCCACCGTGCTTCTCATAAAATTTTTGAGCAGTTTGGATGTGTGCTTGCTTAAAGATTTTCGCATCGGGTTTTTGGAAGAGCTTAATACCGAACTTTCGTCCAAACCAATAGCCAACCGTGTCACCAAGAACGGCTGCAATGAAGAGCAGCACAACAAACAGGTGAATATTGATGGGAACGTTACCTGGAAGAATCCCTGTTGCGTAGAGGGCACCGGCGGTAAAGAGGAGGCTATCACCAGGCAGGAAGAATCCAATTAGAAGGCCTGACTCGGCAAAGATAACGATTAAAATTGCAAAGATTCCGAGGGTGATAATAATATCGACAAGGTCAAAGCCCGGAATAGCTCCGAAGGTCGATAGGCTCGTTACAAGTGTTTCAAACATACTTATCCATTGTAGCATGTTAGCGTAAAGTGCGGTTTTTAAGCTAAGTCACAGAAACAAGAGTATAATTAGATATGCAATATCAATTTCCGTAAAGGTATCCACCAGTAAGGAGGAGAGACATGGGAGATAAGATTAACTTAAAGCTCGACGTGCGCGAGTTACAAGGCAAGAAGGCTGCACGCCTTCGCCAGCAGGGATTTGTTCCTGGAGTAGTATACGGACACGGCTTTGATCCAATTTTGGTTCAGGCGGAGTACGGGCTTGTCGATAAGGTTGTGCAAGATGCCGGCAAACACACGCCGGTGCACGTCACCATTGATGGTAAAAAGAAGATTACCCTCATTAAAGACATCGACCGTAATCCAGTGAAGGCGCGAATTCGCCACGTATCATTCCACGCCGTGAAGGCGAATGAAGTAGTGCACGCTGAAGTGCCAATTCACCTTGTAGGACAGGGCGAGAGCGAGGCTGAAAAAGCCGGACTCATCGTGCTTCAAGCAATTGAGGTCGTTGAAATTAAGGCGAAGCCAGCCGACCTACCTGAGGCCCTTGAAATTTCAATCGTTAACCTTAAGACTGACGACGACAAGGTGACACTTGCAGACATCACGCTCCCTGAAGGTGTTGAATATGCCGATGTAGAGCAAGACCTTGAGCTGGTTGTTGCAAATGTTTACGAACCAGCTGCACTTGAAGCTGCTAACGAGGCAGCTGCTGGTGATGCTGAACCTGAAGACGTCGCCGAGGTTGAAGCGGAACACGGAAGTGACACGCCACAAGATACGCAGGCTGAAGAAACTCGTCCGGGCGGTAAGCTCCAGGATGAGCCAAAGCAGTTAAACGTTGACGCGAACAAACACTAGAGGTAAATACACGAAAAGAGCGGTCTGGAGGTTCAGGCCGCTTTTTCAAATGCTACGCGAGCGATACGTCGCGTAAGCTCGGCTCGATCTTCCATGAGCTGAGGGTATTCGCTCGAGTATTCACTCATCCGAACGGTTGCTTCGTCCATCGCGCTAAAGAAGTCCTCTTCCGAGAATCCATAGCGACCCGTAATTTCAGAACCTTGATTGTAAAAGTGGGTGAATCCAGGGTCTAATTTGTCAAAGGTTTTTACAAAACACGCTTCGGGGTCGGCGAGCGACTCGTAGGCTTCGATGAGTGCAACAAACTCGGGCCACTGCGCGCCGTATTCTTCTTGGATACGCATAAGCGCGCGTACCTCGTTGGCGTGTTTCTCTTTGGCCTGTTCCGGGCTCATACCCAGTGAGGGTACGTCACCGGCGTAGGCTTCGATAATGTCGTGTATGAGCGCATAGGCAGCAACCTTGCTAAGATTCAATTCAGGGTAAAATTCACGGGCATAGGGGACCGCCATCTTCATGAGGTGTATGGCATGGCGCGCATCTGTTTCTGGGTTACCGTCACGATCAAGCGTAGCCCGCTTCACATCTGCATATAAATTCGACAAACCATCGAGCGGCTGGCGTTTTTGTGCAAAAACGTTTGGAAGAGTAAGTAGTTTTGCTCCTGCTGTATCTATACCATCACCGTTTCGAAGTGAAGAGGCAAGAATGTGAATACCGTTACGAAGCATACGGCGATAGCGCGGTTCACCGTCAAAATGAGGGTCTATCGCGGAATGAATGGCACTGCTGCGAAAGACGAGAGTGTCAACGCGCTCGATGCTAGTATTCATGCTCATCATACGTGTACTCCTGGGCGTGGTACGCAGCGCCTTTATCGATGAGATCGATGAAGTCACGGGCGCTTTCGAAGGTCTTTTCTTTCGCCATGAATTCTTCCTGCGTGAGCCATTCGTTGTGACCGCCTTCGAAGTCAACAATCAGTTCACCTTCGTATGCGTTGGCGTACATAATAACGAATACTTTATCTTCAAGTAGTTCGCCGGTGGTTTTTTTGTAGTCACGTTTATGGAAGATCATTTTGTAGGTAAAGTCAGCGGTGAGGCCGGTTTCTTCCAGTAGTTCTCGTTTTGCGGCTTCTTCAAAAGATTCACCCCAGCGGATCTTTCCACCTAGGCGTCCCCAGAAACCATAGTAGGGTTGCTTAAGACGTTGCTGGGCAATGAATTCTCGTCGTCCGTTGTTGTCACGCTCCAAAACAACCACGACAGAAATCTTTGGCTGCTTTTCGATTTCATTTTCGTCGGTATCCATACGGTTCGCATATTCTTTTCCCGTAGGAGAAAGCGTGTAGCCCTTGTCGGTTTTTACGACGTATCCAGACTCGACTAACTTTTTAATATGGAAGGTGAAGTGATCGCTTGTAAGATCGCTATCTTTTTGTAGTTCGGCAAATGTTGCTTCTGGTGTAAAAAGCAGATGTCGAAGGATGGTCACCTGTGTGGTGTGTGGATTTGACTCGTAACTCATAGTATCTCCTTTACTGTACTAGCGTCACTGTAGCAAAGGCAAACACAAGCATCTAGTAAAGTGGAGTTTACTACTCTTCGATAAAGCCGCCTGATTGGTGCGCCCAAAGCTTGGCGTACTGACCTTTTTTCTTGAGGAGTTTATCATGGTCGCCATCTTCGATAATCTTGCCGTCGCTCATCACAATAATGCGATCGAGTTTTGAGATGGTTGAAAGGCGGTGGGCAATAACAATACTTGTTCGGTTTTTCATGAGTTCGGCAAGCGCTTCCTGAATGAGCTTTTCACTTTCACTGTCGAGTGCGCTGGTTGCTTCATCAAGAATAAGCACGGGCGCGTCTTTAAGGATGGCGCGCGCAATTGCAATACGTTGGCGTTGTCCGCCTGAAAGCTTCACACCGCGTTCACCAACCAGTGTCTCAAAACCATCTGGAAGTTTTTCGATGAATTCAAGTGCATTAGCACGCCTGGCTGCTTCAATCACGTCATCTTCTGTTGCGTTCGGCTTGCCGTGCATTATGTTTTCACGCAGGGTGCGGTGGAAGAGCATTGGCTCTTGTGGCACATAGGCAACGGCTTCGCGAAGACTATTCTGTGTAATTGACGAGATAGACTGGCCGTCAATAAGAATTTCACCTTTTTGAATGTCAGAGAATCGAAGAATGAGCTTAGTGAGCGTTGTTTTCCCGGAGCCAGAGTGACCCACGAGCCCGACACGTTGCCCGGGCGTAATGGCGAGGTTGAAGTTCTTGAAAATGGTATCGTTCTTTTTTGCGTCGGCATGGCGGAAGGTCATGTCGTTAATGTCGATCGCGCCCTTTGATGCTTTGAGCTTCACTGCGTCGGGTGCATCAGCAACCGTTTGATGAGTGTTGAGGATTAAGCTCATTTCACGCGCGTCACCGAAAATACGGTTGAGCTGACGAAGCATACCATTGAAGCCCCAAAGGTTCCCAAGAATCTGCATGCTGTAGCTAACGGCGAGCATAAGTGTACCAATTGCTACGCCAAACCAGACGTTGCCGAAAATGAGTGTCACAAACGCAGACGTCATAATGACGGTGATAATGAGACCAAACCAGAAGTCACGAACAATAACGGCCGTACGAATCTTAAATCCAGCCTCTCGGGCATCGCTGGCGAATTTTTCAAAACGCTGCTTTTCGAGTTTTTCACGGCTGAAGCTTTTCACGGCAAGGATGTTTGTAATGCTGTCGGCAATCTGGCCGCTTACTTTGTTGTGTGTCTCAGCTTCTTTTACGTTGAGCTCACGAATTGAGCGGAAGCTCATCCAGGCGACACTCATGAAAATGATCGCAAAGACTGCTAGTGCAAGCGCAAACATCGGCAGGATTGGCGCCAAAATAACGAAAGTAAAAACGAAGGCGTAAATCATCGGTGCAATATTGAAGAGATAGAGGTCTGCCAGGCGAGCGAAGGCGCCGGTAAACTTATTGGCCTGCGAAACAAGCGAACCACCGAAACGATTGGTGTGGAATTCCATCGATTGCTCCGAAAGTGTATCGAATACTTTGCGGTTTAACTCGTAAATAACCTTATCGTTCATGGTCCACTGAAGGAACATGACGAGGCGCCAAAGAATAAGTTCACCCACCGCTACAATAACGATGAAGGTGATGATATAGGGCATAAAGGTAGGAAGAAGTTGGTCTGCAGGAATGTTTTCGGTTGTGAGGCGGTTCACTACAAGTGAAATGATGTACATTCCCGCGTAGCCGGTCGAGAAAATCGCCAATGGCTGGAGAATCATCGCTGGGATGAAGTATTTTTTGTGGTTACGAATCGTCGCCCAGAATAGGCGCAGTGTTAATCCAATCTCGGCTGAGTCTTTTTGCTTTTTTGTCATAGTTTCCTTTGCATTATTAATAGTCGTCGATTTCGTTGTATCGAATGGCGGTGTTTCGAGACGAGAGCGGTTCGGCTCGTCCGAACGTCAACGAATAGAGGACCCGGGGGTCATAGTGCTACGTATTATAGAGGCGAATTACTTCTCTGTAAAGATTTCTTTTGGAAAATGCCCCGCGTGATAGGCAAGAATTTTACGGATCGTTCCTTTAGGGAGTGGTTCGGTGTTGTCGAACTGAAGAGTTCCACGGCCAGCACGGTATGGCAGCATCATGCGGTGAATATTCGCGTCATTTTTTGGTTCAAATACTGCATAAAGCCCAATGTGACCTTTCGCTGCCGCAAAGTGAACAATACCCCGCTTTCCAGGGGCGGGGCGATAGGTCGGCATGCCGTAGCTGATGTCTTCGATTGATTTAGGGAAGGTGGCCTGGACTGCAGACCGCAACCAAGAGAGTCGTTCGCGGATTGGCTCCGGGAAGTCCTCGATGTATTCGTCTACGAGGGGACTCTTTTGGTAGCTCATGCTTTTATTATACTCTTTTTTACGGGTTGTAAAGTTCTTGGAAGCTTGGCTAATGCACTTTGTTGAAACCTGAAAATACGAGATGCACTTCCTTGAGTGCCGAGGACTGTTTGAGCAACGCGAGTTCCGCAGACACCAAAGAAGTGAAGCGAGTATTTTCAAGGCTTGAAACAACCGTGCGTTAGACGAGCTGGCAAGAACTGGACAACAGAGGTCAAAGCAAGTATAATAAAGCCCGATGCAAAAAATTCTTCTCTACTACAAATTTACACCGATTAGCGACCCGGAAGCCGTTAAATTATGGCAAAAAAGCCTGACTGATAGCCTGAATCTTCGCGGGCGTATCCTTGTGAGTGCCCATGGTCTTAATGGGACCGTTGGTGGCGAGATGGATGATCTTAAGGCCTACATTAAGGCGACGAAGCAATACCCTGGCTTTAAAGATATTGTTTTCAAGTGGAGCGATGGTGGCCGTGAAGATTTCCCACGTATGAGCGTGAAGAACCGTCGTGAGCTTGTCGGTTTCCAAAATAGTGACAGTGAGTTTGACGTTGATGAAAATGGCGTGATTGGCGGCGGAATCCACTTAAAGCCAAAGCAAGTGCACGAACTTATTGAAAAGTATGGCGATGACGTAGTCTTTTTTGATGGCCGTAATGAACACGAAGCAAAAATCGGTAAGTTTAAAAATGCAGTGGTACCAAACACGAATACGTCACGTGACTTTATTGAAGAACTCGAAAGCGATAAGTACGATGACATTAAAGACAAAAAGGTCATCACCTACTGTACTGGTGGTATCCGTTGTGAAGTAATTTCAGCCATGATGAAAAAGCGTGGCTTTACCGACGTCTACCAAATTGATGGTGGCATTGTGAAATACGGTGAGGCGTATGGCGATGATGGCCTTTGGGAAGGCGCCCTCCGGGTGTTTGATGACCGCATGACAATGGAATTCTCTGACCATGCGAAAACAATTGGTGAGTGTACTCACTGTAGCGGCAAAACCAGCAACTTTGAAAACTGTGCTTTCGCAAATTGTAACGACCTTGTTCTTATTTGTGAGAACTGTAAAGAGAACCCCGATCTCCTCTTTCACACCGAGGTCTGCCGTGAAAAATCTCTTACTCTCGCACGCTAATTATTCAGCTATTCACAATTTCTTTCCTAGGAGTATACTGAAAGTACATAACTAAGGGAGGAATGTTTACGTTATGGCAAAGCAAGAATTAAGTTCAACTGCGAAACAGTTGTGGGGACTGGGTATTGCATTTGGAGTCGTATCGATTCTCTTCGGAGTTTTGGCACTTTTCTGGCCAGGGCTTACCGTAGGGCTGTTCATTTTGATGTTTGGTGTCTTTGTACTCGTATGGGGTATTATGGGACTCATCATCAGTATCTCAAGCATTAGTACCGACAAGTTCTGGTGGCTTGAGCTCATCTTTAGCATCCTAGCGATTGGACTTGCAGTGTACTTGCTGCGAAATCCAGAAGCTGCGGCACAGATCTTTATCTTCTTCATCGGTTTGACCTTCTTGGTTCGTGGTGTTGTTGATATTCTCGAAGGGCTCTTCGACAGTGGCCGCACCGGTGGAAACCGTGTACTTGCCGTTGTGCTTGGTGTGCTTGGTATCGTTGCTGGTATCATCACCCTGACATATCCAATTGGCGCCGGACTTGCAGTCGTTTGGATCATTGGTCTTTACGCTGTTCTATACGGCTCACTGCTTATCGCGTTTTCATTCCGTGCAAAAGCTGAGCTAGAAAAATAGTCACCCCAAGGCTATCACGAGTACCGCCCCTATAAAGGGCGGTACTTTTTGATACAATAATACCCATGAATGCCAAGCTTGAAGCAAAGCTAAAAACACTTCCTCGTTCTGCAGGGGTGTATTTTCATAAATCAAAATCGGGTGAAATTATATATGTAGGGAAGGCGGCAATCCTTAAAAATCGGGTTCGCCAGTATTTCCAGAGCACCCGCGATATGGATGTGAAAACCCGCGCCCTTGTAGAGGAAATCGAAGATACCGACTGGGTAGAAACAGAAAGCGAACTCGATGCCCTCTTCCTTGAGTCGGAGATGGTGAAGCGTTACATGCCGCGCTACAACATTTTGCTTCGAGACGATAAATCGCAGATGTTTGTCCGTATTGATATGAAAAGCGATTGGCCGACCGTTTCATTTACGCGTAACCCGATTGATGACGGTGCGGAGTATTTTGGTCCGTATTATAACGGCTTCGCAATCAAGAAGGCGCTTCGCTACCTACGCAAAGTGTTTCCGTATTATACAAAACCACCTAAAGATGGCGTGCGCCCCGATCTTGATTCGCATATTGGATTAAGTCCTCGGCCTGGCACGGCGTCGGATGAATATAAGGCAACGCTAAAGCAACTTATTCGTTATTTTGAAGGTGGCCGCAAGGCGATTATTCGTGATATTGAAAAGCAGATGCACCTAGCTGCAAAAATGCATGACTTTGAGACAGCCGCGCTGTACCGCAATAAATTAAATGACCTGAAAGCCTTGCAGCAACGTATTATGTTCGGCGACAAAGAATTTTTGGACATCAGTAAAGATAAGGCCCTCGGAGATTTAGTGGAGCTCTTTGGACTCAAGAAAATACCAGCGCGTATCGAAGGATATGACATTAGTCATATGGGTGGTGCAAATGTGGTTGCGAGTATGGTGACATTTACAAACGGCGTCAGCGACCGTGCGAACTACCGCAAATTTAAAATGAGCGTCCAGCGTAACGATGATTACGCCAACATGCACGAAGTATTGGTGCGGCGTTTGAGCGAAAAGAATCTTAAGAGTTGGGGTATGCCCGATTTAATTCTTATTGACGGCGGCAAAGGTCAACTTGAAGCTGGCATAAAGGCGCTTCAAGTGTATGATCTTCATATTCCCATTATTAGTATTGCGAAGCGGGAAGAGGAAATTATTGTCGATGTTGACCATTCAAATGTCAGTACGGCAAAACTTGAGGAATACCTCCAGGGTAATAGTGAAGATGAGGGCGTGTTCATTCAACGGAAGGGGCAGTACATGACAGTGAATCTTCATGCCGGGCAAACTAATGCCTCGGGGCACTCAAAAAACTTACGAGGTACACATAGTGGACCAGCGAAATATAGTCATGTGACGAAGCTTTTCCAGCGCATTCGCGACGAATCACACCGATTCGCGGTGAGCTACCATACTGTTTTAAAGAGGACAAAGCAAACCGCAAGTAGCCTTGAAGATATTCCGGGCATTGGCCCCGCTACCCGTCGTAAGCTTATTAAGAAATTTGGGAGCTTGCGAGGGCTTTCAGCGGTGAGCGAAATAGAGATAGCGGGAGTTATTGGAAAGCAAAAAGCTGGACATATTTATACCTACTTGCATAGCACTTAAAGCTTATGGTAGAATCCGAGCATAATATAAGGCAATCTCGATGTCGCGCACTATAAAAACCTACAAACCAGCCTTCACAATTGTCGAACTCATCATTGTTATAGCTGTCATTGCCATTTTGGCAGGCATCGTTATTATTGGCTACGGATCTTGGAAAAACTCAATCAGTGCTACCGCTGTAAAGAATGACTTGAAATCGGCAGGGACTGCAATGGAGTCGGCGCGAAATCATAGCGACGAAGGCTATCCTCTGACCATTCCGCCGACGTATCAAGCAACTGAGAATGTAACGGTTACTTATGTTGTGGGCAATGCTTCAGCATATTGTCTTGAAGGTGTTCATGATGAAAACGAAGGGGTGCATTTCTTCCTTAGTTCAGAGAGCCCTCAAGGTGAACCCGTGACAGAGGACTGTTCGTCCATTGTCTATAATAACGATGAAGAGCCAGAAGAAAGTGGCGGTGGAACGGGAACGAATACTATCTTCGTCTTTGACACGACGAAGACAAACTGTGCGACAACGGTAAAACTGCCAATCTCATCTCCAAACGGATCGACGGGCTCAACCATTAACTGGGGTGACGGTAACAGCGAAGCATTTACAACGCCAGGACAGTCTCACACCTATGCCTCTGAAGGTGTCTATACGGTAACGTACAACGGACCTATATCGGCGATTGATACAAGTTCGTTTACGATCGGGTTCAGAGGATGTCTTACCAAATTGACTCAGTGGGGAAGTTTGGCGCTTCCAACCTCTGTGCGATTCGAGAATTCAAACAGCATCGATCAGGTTGCAACGCCGCCTACATCAATCACCAGCATGGCCGGAATGTTCAAGTACGCGAGCGTCTTTAATCAATCAATTAATCACTGGAACGTTTCAAATGTGACCGATATGTCTGGTATGTTCTGGGGCGCGAGCATCTTTAACCAGCCGCTCAACACCTGGAATACCGCCAATGTAACATCAATGGCAAACATGTTTGACGCTGCGCCTGCCTTCAACCAACCTATTGGCAGTTGGAACACGGCAAATGTGACATCGCTTACTTCAATGTTCCGAGATGCGCTTGCCTTCAACCAACCTATTGGCAGTTGGAACACGGCAAAAGTAACGTCATTAAATTCTACATTCTCAAATGCTCAAGCCTTTAACCAACCTATTGGTAGCTGGAATACCTCGAACGTGACAGGAATGAGCAATACATTCTACTGGGCACGCACCTTTAACCAGCCAATAAACACCTGGAATACCGCAAAGGTCAATAACATGTATCAGATGTTCCAGAATGCAACTGCCTTTAACCAGCCAATCGGTAGCTGGGATACCTCAAAGGTCGTGAGTATGACTCGGATGTTCAGGGAAGCCGATGCCTTTAACCAGCCTATAGGCACTTGGGATACCTCAAAAGTTGTACAAATGGACTTCATGTTCTATTCGGCAAATGCTTTCAATCAAAATCTATCTACCTGGAATACTGACGCAGTGACCACCTATACCTCGTTTAGCATGGGCGCAGATGCCTGGACACTTCCAAAGCCTACCTTCTAATGAGCCCAAGTATCGACGCAACCAGGTATAGACAAAGAAGGGCAGCGCTCGCCCAAACCCTAAATGGCGGGCTTGTCGCACTGACGGCATATCAAAAGGTTGAACGCAGGGGAGACGCCGCGCATCCATTTGTCCAAGAGTCGAACTTTTGGTATTTAACAGGTATCGGCGATAGTGACTGGAGGCTGATTATTGATGGGCGGAAGTCGTACCTTGTCGCGCCCGCGGTGTCTGAAACGCAGTTACTGTTTGAAGGTGCAATGTCATGGGAGGCCGCCAAAAAAGTGAGCGGTGTTGACGAGGTTCTTTCGATGACTGAGGCTCGTGAGCTTCTGGATAGACTTGCGAAAGAACACGACGGGGTATACACACTTGCGCCACATCCTCACGAAGAACATTTTGGCTTTGCACTCAATCCAGCTCAAGAAAATCTGTACGCAGAATTAAACAGTACGTTTCACGAAACGAAAGACATTCGGCCCACTCTAAACAAAATGCGTGCAATAAAGACCGACGACGAGCTAAAAAATATTCGTCAGGCAATCGCAGTAACGATTGGTGCATTCGAACAAGTAAAAAGCACCATATCATCAATGAGCCATGAATATGAAATAGAAGCCGTGCTTAATAGCGAGTTTCGTCGTACGGGTGCACAGGGTCATGCGTATGAGCCAATCGTAGCCAGTGGGGCGAACGCGTGTACCCTGCATTACGGACATAATAACGATCTGCTTCTTGCGAACGGGTTGGTGCTGATTGACGCGGGTGCGCTGGTGGGCGGGTATGCTGCCGACATAACACGCACCTATGCCACCGGTACGCCTACTGCACGCCAGATTCAAGTGTATGAAGCCGTTGAGTCTGCTCATCATAAAATTATCGCGCTTCTAGGGCCTGGTTTAAGCGTAAAAGAATACCACGAAAAGGTAGATACGATTATGAAGGACGCATTAAAGGCGCTCGGCCTGTTGAATGCACCCGATGATTATCGAAAGTACTTTCCGCATGCAATTAGCCATGGACTGGGGCTGGATGTGCACGATTCACTCGGTGCGCCTACGCAATTTGAGCCAGGTATGGTGTTAACGGTAGAGCCAGGTATTTATATTCAAGAAGAGGGGATAGGGGTTCGTATAGAGGATAATATTCTTATTACCAAGGAAGGACACGAGAATTTGAGCGCCAGCTTGTCGACCTCGCTTTAACATTCGTTCCGCGTGCTATACTAAATACAATAATGAAACAGCAACTTCTTGTTTTTCTCATTCGATGGGCTTTGAACTCACTTGGACTGTGGGTTGCCGTACGACTCTTAGGAACAGGGTATGATAACGTCGACGTGACGGCTGGTTTTTGGGGCTTCTTGCTTGCAGGGCTAATTTTCTCAATCGCCAACAGCTTGTTTAAGCCGCTCCTGGTGATATTGTCACTTCCAGCAATTTTGCTTACCCTCGGCCTCTTCACCATTATTGTGAACGGTATCCTGGTCTATATTTCACTCGCTGTTTCACCAGGAATTTCTATGTCATTCGGTAACTCAATTATTACCGGAATTATCCTGAGTCTGGTAAACTATATAGTAAGTGTTGCGATTGCAGTTCGCAGCGAGGAAAGTAGGAGTTAATAATGTCCATAAATACCATTTTGCAGATTGTCACGATTGTCTCAGCTGTACTGATGATTCTTGCTATTCTATTACAACAACGCGGTGCTACCCTTGGTGCTGGGTTCGGTAGCTCTGGTGAGCTCTACACAACCCGCCGTGGTGTTGATAAAAACCTTTTTGAAGCGACCATCGTCCTTGCTGTTATCTTCGTCCTCTCTATCTTGGCCGGCCTTCTTATTCCTGCCTAGGGGTTAGCAAGTGGCTGACAATAACGAACCAACCAAATGGCGTCGCCTTCCTAAAATGAGTTTTAACTCGAAGGATCTTTCGCGTCGCATGAAAAAGGTTGAGGGTGCGACCGTAAAGCACGCTCGAAAGTTTGTTTTTAAGCGTTGGGATAATTTCCGTGAGGCTCGTCGCCATATTGCACTTTGGGTGCTTATTATCGGGGTTCTTATTGGTGCGACAGGGCTTCAGTTCTGGTGGTACCAGGACAGCTATCGCACGACAGCAAACGCTTCAGACGGTACGTACGCCGAAGCTGTTGCGGGACCGCTTGATACGCTGAACCCAATTTTTGCGAAGTCGAGTGCCGAAGAATCGGCTGGTGAGCTTCTTTTCTCACGGCTTCTTTCATACGACTCAACTGGTAAGCTCAACTACGACTTAGCTGACCGTATGACCATTAGCGAAGACGAAAAAACATACACTATTTCAATGAGGGCTGATGCTCGTTGGAGCGACGGACTTTATGTGCGTGCACGTGACGTGGTCTTTACGGTAGGGTTACTACAGAATGCCGCGACGCGCTCGACCCTAACAGGCTGGAGTGGAATTCAAGTAAAGGAAGTCGATGACCGTACTGTAAGCTTTACACTCCCTTCGGTCTATGCGCCGTTCCCTCATGCCCTTCGATTCTTGCCAATTCTCCCGGAGCATGTTCTTCGTGATGTAGAGCCAGGAAAGCTGCGCGAAAACAGCTTTAGTGTAAAACCGGTTGGAAGTGGACCATTTGCATTGAAACTTCTTCAAGAGGTTGATAAAGCAAGTGGTCGCAAGGTAGCTCACCTTGTGCGAAATGATTCGTACTACCGCGGCGCGCCAAAGCTAAGCCGATTACAGCTCCACGTGTATAAGGACACCGACGCGATTAAACGGGCACTCGCAACTTCGGAAGTGAACGCGGCGAGCGACTTATCGCTGTCTGCTGTATCTTCGGGTATTAATGAAGAACGCTACACAGTAGAAAGCCACGCGGTAAATAGTGGCGTATATGCACTCTTTAATACAACAAGCCCTATCTTGCAGGATCAAAAAGTCCGCAAAGCTCTACAGGTTGGTACGAACACCGAAGCGATTCGATCATCTATTTCGGACCAACTACCGGCACTCGACATTCCAATTATTGGTAGTCTTCTTTCGGGCGATATTCCAAAGGCTCCCGCATATGACGTTGCGCAAGCGGGCAAGCTGCTTGATGAGGCAGGTTGGCGTATTGACGGCAGCACGCGAAAGAAGGATGGCCAAGATCTCGCACTCAATATTGTGACGACGAAGAATCCTGATTTTGAAAAAGCGCTCGAGTTGCTCTCAAGCCAATGGCGTCAATTAGGGGTAACGATTACAACCAATATCGTTGATCCAGATGATCCATCGCAAAACGTTGCACAGGATATCCTCCAGCCGCGTCGGTACGATGTATTGCTCTATCAACTTACTATTGGTGGTGATCCAGATGTGTATGCCTATTGGCATAGTTCACAGGCGGGAAGCGGGCTCAACTTCTCTAATTACAAAAATGCCATTTCAGACGAAGCACTCTCAAGTGCACGCTCACGTGTTGACGTGCAGCTCCGTAATGCAAAATACCTAACATTTGCACGACAATGGCTCAATGATGCTCCGGCAGTAGGGCTGTATCAGGCAACAATGCAGTATACCCACACCGAGAGCGTACATGCCATTCCAGCAGGAACTGTGCTCATTTCTGCAGCCGACAGGTACAACAGCGTTCGTTACTGGGCGGTAGGTGAAGAGGTTGTTTTCAAGACACCGTAGAAGGGTTATTGATTTCTTCAAACCTTTTCTGTATAATTACCAGATGTCGGGCGCTTAGCTCAGTTGGCTAGAGCA
>CAZMJB010000013.1:0-20888 GCA_964566735.1 uncultured Candidatus Saccharibacteria bacterium | reverse complement strand
CGTTGCGACCAATCAGGCCAACTTTTTCACCGTCATCAACAAAAAACGACGTCTCTTTAAAAAGGCTTTTGTCGCCAAAGGATTTTTCGTTGATGGTTGCGGTGATGATCATACAGTCCCTGATTATACTTGATATTGTATATATTTAACAGGGGTAAATATTGACAAAATAACATAAAAATGCTAATATTTATACTAAATACACCCTTAAGCGAAAGGCGAAAAAATGGGTTATCTAGATCGTGATCCTGACGAAATCGTTGCAAAAAACCAAGAACGAAAAGAAGCTGCAAAGGAATATGCAGAGCGAGAAGCTGCCCATATACGAGGCGGCGCTACCCTAACCGCAGTTGGACGTGAACACCAAGGCAAAAACGCTCTTCACCCCGACCAAATCAATCATGACAATTTAGCGCGAGCAGAACGTGACCGTGCAGAAAGAGACGCCGAAACTTTCGCTAACTAAAATCAAAAGACCCGAATCTCTCGGGTCTTTTTTATACAACCACTATTACTCTATCGAGCTAGCGGTTAGCTTCTTTAATAGAAAGGCTCAAACGCCCCTTCTCATCAATCGCAACAAGCCTCACCTTCACGATTTGACCTTCAGTAAGAACGTCCTCTACCTTTTCGACGCGTTCGTCAGAAAGTTGAGAAATGTGCACCATGCCGTCGGTACCAGGAAGGATGTTTACAAATGCACCGAATTCTTTAATAGTCACAACTTTACCTTCGTAAACTGTTCCGACTTCTGGCTCAGTCGTAAGGCCCTTGATCCATTCAATGGCACGAGCAATTCCCTCTGGGTCGCTGCCGGCGACGGTAATGAGGCCGTCTTCCTTGATGTCGATTTCAGCGCCGGTTTCAGCAGTAATCTTGTTGATTACTTCTCCGCCCTTACCAATAACTGCACCGATCTTCTCTGGGTTGATCTTAATCTTTTCGATACGTGGTGCGTATGGGCTAAGGTCTGACTTTGGCTGTGCAAGCGTTGCGAGCATGCTTTCAAGAATGTGGGCACGGCCCTTCTTTGCAGTCATGATCGCTTCCTTAAGAATTTCAACTGGAAGGCCATGTACCTTCATGTCCATTTGCAGTGCAGTAATGCCCTTTGCGGTACCAGCAGACTTGAAGTCCATGTCACCAGCGAAGTCTTCGGCGTCAGCAATGTCGTTGAGGATATTTGGTGTGTCACCGTCCATGATGAGTCCCATTGCGATACCAGATACAGGGGCCGTGATTGGCACACCCGCGTCCATGAGCGCAAGACAGCTTGAACAGGTCGCCGCCATTGAGGTTGAGCCGTTCTGACTCATGATTTCCGTCACACTACGAATGGCGTATGGGAAGTCTTCTTCTTTTGGAAGCACTGGAATAAGCGCACGCTCCGCAAGATAGCCGTGACCAATTTCACGACGTCCAGGCGAACCAAGGCGCTGCACCTCACCTACGGTGTAGCCTGGGGCGTTGTAGTGGTGCATGTAGCGGCGTTCACCGTCGGTAGTTTCCATGGTGTCGACAATTTGTGCATAACTGAGTGGCGCGAGCGTCACAACGTTAAGCGCTTGTGTCATACCACGGGTAAAGATTGCTGAACCGTGTACACGAGGAAGCACGCCTACTTCGCTTGAAAGTGGACGAATCTCGTCGAACTTTCGGCCATCTGGACGAATCTTGTCTTCAACGATACCGCGGCGAACATCTTTGTGAACGGCAGCCGTGAAGGCTTCGTCGTACTTGTCGCGTGGGTAGTTAATTGTTTCTTCACCAAGTTCTTCGGCAAGCTTTGCAGCCATTTCTTCGTGGAAGGCCCAGCGAAGTTGGTTAATCATCTCGTTGCGCTCTGGGTATGGCTTACGAATTGCTTCGCCGAGCTTGCCATCTACCCATGCGTTGGCCGCTTCTTGTAGTGATTCATCTGGGAGAATGAGCGTGTATTCCTGTGCAACTGGTGCAATCTTTTCAGCAAGTTCCTTTTGGAGTGCAATCGCTGGTTGGTAGTGTTCGTACGCCCATGCAAGTGCATCAGCAACAACTTCTTCTGGCACTTCGTCTGCACCAGCCTCAACCATGGTAATGCCGCTTTCAATACCTGCAACCACGAGGTCGAGGTCTGAGGCTTCGCGCTCTTCAGGGGTAAGGAATGCCTTGAATTCACCGTTCACGCGGCCAATGCGAAGACCTGCAACAGGACCATCGAATGGTGTGCCAGTGAGCATGAGGGCGCTTGAAGCGGCAATCATGGCAATGATGTCTGGGCGGAAGGTTGGGTCGAGGCTAAGAACGCTCGCAACAACCTGCACTTCTTGGCGGTACCCCTTAGGGAACAATGGGCGGATTGGACGGTCAATAAGACGACCAATAAGAATCGCCTCGTCAGATGGGCGGCCTTCGCGCTTAATGAAACGGCTGCCACTAATTTTGCCGGCTGCATAAAACTTTTCTTCATAGTCGATGCTAAGTGGGAAGTAATCGAGCACAACTGGACGCGTTCCAACTTGCGCAGACCCAAGCACCACGGTGTCACCGTACGTTACCATCACTGAACCAGTGGTACGGAACCCGACACGGTTGACTTCCAATGTTAATGGACGACCTTCAAACTCGGTCGTGACCTTAATAATGTCCTTGCCATACGGATTAATTGTTGGCATATGAACCTCCTTATTTTTGGACCCACTTTCCTTCTATAAAAGCGAGTAAGTAACGGGTACAGGGTTTCGAAATTGAAACTTCGAAGCACTCTATCCTGCACTTAGTCGCGCGTGAGTACCTTTATTATACCATTGACACCTCTGTTTTTCGAGGTATTATTAAAGTCGTCCCCTGAAGAAAGATAGTGACATGTCCCTTGCAACCATTGATACGGTGGCGTTCTGGGTATTCGTTGCCCTCGCCATTGGATCATCAGGCTTCGGCCTGCGAAAGAGCTTCTGCATCAAAGGTAGTCACCAGCGATACGTCGCCGCGACACTGGAGGCAGGATGCGAACTTGGCGTTATGCTTACGCTGCTCGTCATTTCCGTGATCAACGCAGCCCAGCAGGACTTCATGTTCGCAGGTGTGGCGATGGCCCTGTTCTTCTGGCGGCTCTGGTGGTTTCTGAAGAGTTTCAATGACGATGACCACTGGTTCAACGACCAATGGAAGCGTATGAAGCGAGACCTGAAGAAACTACGCCAGCGTCTCGCAAACGCCTCACCACTCCCAATGCCGTCACCGGCTTAACCCCGCACTCCAGTCGAAGCTCCGCTCCTGGATGGTGCGGGGCTTCGACTTTCTAAGGGATTATTACGCGCCGTTTTTAGGAATCGCCACAAGATCAATATCGAACACAAGATCGCTATTTGCTGGAATATTCTTCGCAGGACTTGCCGCGCCATATGCCTGTTCAGCCGGAATCACAAGGCGACGTGTCCCGCCTACCTTCATACCAGGAACACCGTACGTCCAGCCCTTAATCACTTGGTCGAGACCAAACGTAATAGCATCGCCAAAGTCGTGGCTGCTTTGGAAAATCACACCGTTCTTCACGAGTGCGCCCGTGTAGTGCGCGGTGATTTTCGCACCTGGACGGACTTCTTCACCCGTTCCTACTTCAACGTCAATAATTTCGAGTTCTGTTACCGCGTCGTCGCGTGGGTCAAAATTGCGTAACTTTGTGCCTTCGTATGCCATAGTTTTCTCCTTAGATCGTTCCTTCTATGGTAGCACGAACAGAGGCGACCTGGCGACTAGCTCTTGATGTCGCGGCGCGGGAAGAATATATATGCAATGCTCAGCGCAACCACCAGACAGATTCCGTAGAATGCTACATTCCCCCACTCAATTGTTCCCTTAGCGATATCGACCGCAGAGAAATAATAGAAGAATGAAATCGGACCAAATGGCTCAAGCCAATCAACCGCTTGGGCGAAGGTAGTGAGCAGGAACCCTCCAATAACAATAACGAGTGCGATGATGGTGGTGAGCGCACGCTTACCCGTTGCAAGGCCTACTGCCATTATGATTGTCGCCAGGGCGGCCACCATAAGCCACGCAAGCAAGCCGAGTCGTACAAGCACCATTGGGTCGAGTGATTCACCAATGACCGCCACGCCAGCCGCAACGCCAGCAACCGTACCAAGCACCGCAAGTCCGCTAATAAGCATTGCCGCAAACCACTTAGCAGTCACAACGCTGCGACGACTAATTGGCAGCGACACGAGAGTGCGCAGTTGACCCTTGTCTTCTTCCCCCACTGTTAGGCCAATTGCTAGAAGAATCGCCATTACCGCAATGATGATAGAGAGACGGATGTCGAAGATTTGGCTGGCAATATATCCCGGAAGTTCACGCCAATCTTGCAACTCACCAATAAGCCCTTGGAGCGCCGGCGGCATCGATGCCAGCATGTCGTCAATCTGACCCCCGTTAAATGAAGGAAAGAACGAAGTCATGGCGAAGCCGAGGAATGCCAAACCAAGGGTCCAGCCCAAAATAAAGTAGCGTTTGTCGCGAAGGGTTTTCATGAATACGTTAAACATTTTCAGCCTCCTCGTTCATACCGCCCTCGGCATATAAGTCCTGGAAAGCAGCCTGGGCGCTGTGATCAGTAATCGTCACATCCTGAAGATTCGGTAATGTACCGAGCCACTCCTGCAAACGAATCGCCTTGTCCTTGTAAATGAACTGCAGCGTTTGAAGGTTGTCCTCGGTCGCCTGCTCTACTGCTTCGGCAGATTTCGGTGGTGCAACTTTTTGCTTTGTCACTACTTGCACGAGTTTGCCTGCTGCCTGTTCAAGCTCAGAGGTTGGAATGTCTTTCACGATACGTCCGTCTTTAATGAGTAAGATTCGTGTACAGACGTCGGCCACTTCGTTTAAGTAGTGTGACGACATAAACACTGTTGTTCCCTTCGCTGAAACTTCACGTACAAGTTCGATGAAGTGCTGCTGCATAAGGGGGTCGAGCCCACTGCTCGGCTCGTCGAGAATCACCAATTCTGGCTCAGCTAAAAATGCTGCGATAAGCGCGATTTTTTGCTTATTACCCCGAGAAAGTGTGGTGAGTTTTTTCGAAAGCTGGGGATCAAAACGTTCCACAAGCGCCTTATACGTTTCGGTATTCAGCGACACCCCGTACGAGCGAGCCACAAAGCGAAGATACTGCGCGCCGGTCATGCCCTCAAACAACGCCATGTCACCCGTTGCAAACCCAAGGCGACGGTGGCTTTTGTGTGCGTTCGGAAGCGTTACCTTCTCACCAAATAACTGCACCTCCCCTTCCGATGGATGCTGGAAGCCCAAAAGCATGTTAATAGTAGTCGACTTCCCCGCCCCGTTCAGGCCAACAAAGCCAACAACTTCACCCTTCTCAACGGCAAATGATACGTCCTTTACTGCCGACGCGCCGCTGTAGGTTTTTGTCAGCGCTTTTGTTTCAAGTATTACGGTCATGCTTAAAGTATAGCGTCTTTTGCGTGGAATCGAGTTACTAGGTGCTGCTCAGAAGAATATAACTCAGAAGAAGCGACCCTGCGATGATGCCGAGCGCCCAGATCGCCAGCACTTTATTAGCCGACTTTTTCACGATACTAATGATCGAAAGAATGATTGAAGTAAGCCCAAGCAGCGGAATAATAACCATGCCGGCAAAAATCATCCCCACCATAATCCACCCCACTCCATTTTGGGAAGCGGGCGTGAAAATAAGATACGTTGCAATACTCCAAATTGGAAAGAGGTACGCAACCATTACGAGCGAGAGAATAAAGCTAATTGTAGCGAGGGAACTTGATTTTGCGGGTGCTGCTTGAGGGGTTGTAGCCATAAATCCAGTATACTGCCTGCGATAATAATTTTGCAGAGACCGCGACTAAACCCTAATCAGCTAGGTCATCTGTGTTTAGTGAAACCCTAGACCTTGACTTTTTTAAGCATAAGTGATAAGATATTTTTAATATTCATCAAAAACAAAAAGGCTACCATGGAATCTAATCACCACTACGAAGTCGACGAAAAGCGGACAGGCATTACCCTTAAGAGGCCCGACGGTGGTCATGACATTGGCGTGCGTGCCATTCTTGGTGCAAGAAATATACTGCACGGTGGCGTACCGCTCCCCCGGCTAGAGCCTGAGAACGTTAAGGGATTCACTTTTGTTCACCCCGACGGCTCATTTGATACGGGTATACGAGCAGCACTCAACTCACTAAGGGTATCGAGGGGCGAAGATCCAAAACTCTACAAACGAACGTACGTACGAGTTAACCACTCTGAATCAAGCCAGGATGAACCTGAATGGAACCCCGGGACCGAAGAAGTTCTCGCGGCCGAAACGCTCGACGCTTCTATCACGAGCGCTCTTGATGGCTATGCCAAAGATGGTGAGACCTGGACTCAAGCGCGTAAAGTGTTTTACGCAAACCTCCGAACCGGCGCTACCCCTTACGCCGCACTTAAAGCTTCGCTTGAAAGCGCCGAAGACGGAGCGGAATCGAGCGCTGAAGACGCAGGTAATCGATTTCTGTTCGATTTGCCCCTGGCGGCATCCCTTGATGGCTACGCCAAAGATGGCGCAACCTGGACTCATGCGCGCGAGGTGTTCTTTAGTGCACTAGGTGAAAAAAACGACTTACCCGTTGCACTTGAGGCTGCGTTACACACGGCAGAAGACGGAGCCGAGTCGGATATCGATTCTGCCAAGGAACGCTTTTTTGCAGCAAACAACCTAGTGGGTCGCCATTTTGCAACGGCCGCTCTTAGATATAGCAAAAAACTAGGCTAGCTAGCAACTGAATAAAAAAGAACCCCGCTTATTTGCGGAGTCCTAGTTTTGCGACAACAGCTTTGTAAGCTTCGAAGTCTTTTGCCTCAAGGTATTTCAGGAGGCGCTTGCGGCGTCCAACCATCTGCACGAGGCCACGGCGAGCCATGTGGTCGTGTTTGTTGACCTTCAGGTGCTCTGTAACCTCTTTAATACGCGTAGTAAGAACTGACACTTGGGCTTGTGGGCTACCAACGTCGTTCTTGTGCGTTTGCGTCAGGGCGAATGCCTGTGCTTTGTTCTCTGCAGTAATCATCAAGGGTGTACTATAGCAGAAATTTCCACAGGTTTCAAGGGGTATCCCTTTAGAACTTTCATGATGCTTAAGCATTGACTTTTCATCTGTTACGTGGTATAATTCAAACGTTATGGAACTTGCGAGGTTTCCTTTGCGCGGAGGGTTCTCCGTACAAAGCATTTTTACTTTTGCCCTCACCGTGATTATTACGGTCCTTTTATGGGTAGTCCTAGCTGGTGCGCCGGCCCAGGCGGCAACGGTTGCACGCTGGACCGATGGCGATGCCATTCTTTTTGATAACCACGCCTACAACCGCGATGAAAGCTTCACTGACGCTACAGGTACCATCCCTGATGGCGCGGCAGTATACAAAGCCCCTGTTCAAACCGAAGGTACCGACCAAACCCTTATGGTCATTTACTTCGGATCTGGTGTTGACCCCCCTACTGCTACCGCTGCAACCTATGTAGCATTTGACTACAGCAACGGCCGCACAGCTAACCCTCACGACTCACAAAACATCACGATGGTTCCCCAGGGACAAGACGACAGTATGCTTGGGGAGATTAATTCGTCATGTTCAGTGAGTGGTATTGGCTGGATGATTTGTCCTATCAGTGTCTTCCTCGCCGAATCGATGGACTGGATCTACACTGTTATCGAACAGTTCGTCGTAACCCCTCCAATCATGATGGAGACCGAAAACAATGCAATGTACACAGCGTGGAACATTACCCGCAGTGTTGCGAACGTTGCCTTTGTTATCGTCTTCCTCGTTATCATCTACTCACAGCTCACCAGTCTTGGTGTCTCGAACTACGGCCTCAAAAAACTCACCCCTCGCCTTATTGTGGCGGCCGTCCTTGTGAACCTATCCTTCTACATTTCAGCGCTCGCCATCGACATCTCAAACATTATCGGATACTCAATTAACGATATCTTTATCGCAATTCGCGAGAGCGTTTTCCAGCTGAATGACGATAACTTCGCAGCGGTAAACAACAACCCATGGGCATCGGTGACGGCGGTTGTGCTCGCTGGTGGTGGTGCGATTGGTGGTATTTACTACCTCGTAACGGCAGGTCCGTTCCTTATCGTAACCCTACTAGTTGGCCTCGCCCTACTTGCCCTTTTCGTGCTACTCATCCTTGCGGCTCGTCAGGCGGTTATTGTCCTGCTTGTTATCGTTTCGCCACTCGCTTTTGTTGCGAACCTGCTGCCTAATACCGAAAAGTGGTTCGATAAGTGGAAAGACCTCTTCATGACGATGCTGATCTTCTTCCCTGCCTTTGCGCTGGTATTTGGTGGATCACAACTTGCCGGGCAAATCATCATTCAAAATGCCAACGGAAACATCATCACCGTTATCCTTGGACTTGCCGTACAGGTGGCACCGCTTGTTATTACCCCTTACCTTCTTAAGCTCAGTGGTGGTCTCATTGGCCGCATTGCACAGATTGCCAACAACCCACGCAAGGGCATTATGGATCGCACCAAGGGCTGGCAGCATGAGAAGAACGAGATTCAGCGCCAGCGCGTGCTTGCTTCGAAGCGCGGCATCGCCAAGCCATTCCAGATTATCGACAACAACCGAAAAGCCCGTAAGTCTCTTACCGAGAGTTATCAAAAGAACGCTGACAGCCGCTGGGAAGAAAGCAAACGCTACAAGAAACTTTCTGAGCGCGCCGCCGCCGCCGATCTTAATAAAGAGCGCGTACACAGCGAGCACTCGGCTCATATTGACGCACTGAAGGCCGGCCGTGGGCACGCATCGAGCAATAAGTTCAATCTTCACAACGCCGCAATGCAGACAGAAGCTGCCAAAACAGATGCAGAGCTTGCCAGCGCCCAATTAAGCGCAACGACGAGTGCCTACCGCGCTGGCGCCTACGACACTCGTGGAAATTCTGTTCTTACCCCACTTCAAACGAAGATGGCAGAAAACGTTATTCAAGCAGCTGCATGGAAACAAGCAGAGCTCAACAATCAGTACGTTCAGCAACGCGCCGTCTCAACCGAAATCCGCAACAACAGTGACCTGCTTGATATTGCACAAGGTTCGGGATCTGTTGAGATGCGTGGTATTGGCCGCGATCGTGCGCAGGCAAACGCTATCGCAACGCTTACCAAGCTTAATAAAGATGCCCGCGATAACGTAATTAGCCTCATGGAAACTGAGGCGATTGAAAGTGGCGACACTGTTAAAGACTTCGCTATCAAGAACGTGTTTGCCAAAGCAAACTCGCCGGATGCCGCTAAGCGTGCCCAAGTTAGCCGTAGCCGCCTCGAAGCCGCCCTTGAAATTGCCATCGCTGATGGCCAGGTCGGGGTCTTTGACGAAGCCCGTGCCAGTGAACACATCGACCAAGAATTGGTTGATGCTGTTGTTGCCCGCAATACAGGCACGTTCAAGGCAAAAGGTGGATTCCATGTTCAGGCCCACCCAGAACTCAGCCTTCAACGCTACATAAAGCGCTTTAATGACGGTGACTTCGACACAGACACGACCGTTAATTCACTCGACGATGTCCGCAAGCGATTTGCCCAGGACGTCAAGATGGAACGCCTTAGCACCCTCAGTAACACCACTTCAAGCCACATTGGTGACGTGAAGATGGGTGCCTTCGTGAAGTTTGCCGATGACATGCCTTCACTCCTTGATGCGATTCCAACTGGGGCGGACGGCCGACCAATCAGTCGTGACCACCGAGCTATGGTTGAACGTATCTTCCGATCAACTCGTGACGCGCTCGAAGACCCAAGTACTCGTGCTACGATGTCTGACCGTATCGATGAAGCGATGCAAATTGAAGAGGCGATTCGCAATAAGTTCTACCCGCAATATGAAAAGCCTGTTCTTACAAATGATCCAAATGCCAACACCGGCGAACCACAACAGCACTCTCCAGATGAATACATCGAAGATGCTCCAAACGATGAAGAGCCGCGCTAATAGAAGCTAGGCGGCAATAGGCTCGGCGTCGTCGACACTCCACTCCGCCACTTTCGTGCGGCGAAGTTCGGCGCAATACGCACCCGTTTCAAGGACCTTACCGATGTCTTCGGCGAGGCTACGAATATACGTTCCACTACTCACATGAGCACGAACACGTACATCGGGATATGAATAATCAAGCAGTTCTAAACGAAACACCGTTACTTGGCGTTCAGGAATCTCCACGACTTCGCCTTTTCGCGCTAAGTCGTACGCCCTACGGCCGTTAATCTTAATAGCGCTAAACATAGGCGGACGCTGGGTTATCTCGCCTCTAAACGGCACGAGAGCGGCTTCTACAGCCTCTTGAGTTGGGACGTCAGTCGATATGTTGGTGATTTCACCTTCTGGGTCGCCCGTTGAGCTGGTTTGGCCTAAACGAATGACAGCTTCGTACTCTTTGTCGAGCTTTGAGTAGTTCATGGCGTTGCGGCATTCTTTGCCGGTCACGATAATCATAAGGCCGGTTGCGAATGGGTCGAGGGTACCCGTGTGCCCTACTTTCGCCTTCTTTCCAATTTGCTCCGAAAGCCGACGGCGGACACGTGCAACAACACCAAAGCTAGTAATACCAGCTGGTTTGTCGACGAGTACCATGCCGTTTTCGGGCACTTCAGGAAAGGAATCCATGAAAGCTATTATACCCTACTACTGTTGAGGGGGAATTTGGAACTGGGTTGGATCATTTGATTGAGCCTGCGGCTGCTCAGGGACAGGCGCAAGTGGAGGTACCGATGGCACTTCAGGCGCATAGGCACTACCCGGGTCGGCAACGGCGTTAGCGGTGAAATCAATTGGGGCAGACGCCGGAGCTGGTTCAGGTGCAAGAATATCGCCTAAGATCTCTGGCTGCGGTGTTGGTGGCAATGGAATTGCTGGTGCAGTACCATTTACCTGCGAGAAATCGGGCAGCGGCGGCGGCAATGGCAAACCAAGGTCTACAGGACCCGGCTCTGGTGCGGGTGCAGGAGCTGGTTCATAAGCAGAAACTGGCGCAGGCTCGTAAGCAGCTGCTGGAGCAACTGGCGCTTCTGACAACGGCTGAATGACACGCTCCCCACCTATTGCAACGCTTGGCTGTGCAGGTTCTTCGGTAGGAGTAACGAGCTCGTTTTCGATTGCATAGGCTGAATGCACTTCTTCAGTTGAAGGCACGTCATTTACCCCCTGTGAACCTGGTGTCACCGATGGAGTGCCAGGGAATCCTGCTGGGCTATCACCCATCATTGTCGCCTGTGAGCCCGCCTCGTTTCCACCCAGGTAGGCGTGGGAAAGAATGGTTTTGTTCTGATCATTTTCAACTTCACGACGGGCGTCATCGGCGGCTTGTTCAGTAGTGGCATTAAGGGTGCCGCCGAGCGTTGGCTCTATCGCCTCGTCTTCGGCAGCATAGGCATTCGTAACGGCAGCGCTTACGATGCTTTCTTCGGCTGGAGCTGCGTCCTCTTTTGCTTCTTCTTCCGCGGCAGCTTCCTGCGCCTCTTCCACTTCTTCAATCACTCGTTCTTTGGCTTTATCTTCACCAAGCACGCGCTGGTCAAGGTCGGCAAGGGTTTCGCCCTCGTGGCTAATGTTCAATGCAGATGCATCATCATGGTTCTTGATAGTGAGCGAACCGTCATCAGAGTCTTTATCAACTTCGACGTCGCTATCCTCTGAGGATTCCTCTTTCGTTGGCGCGTTGGCAATTTCGTGCGCCGCTTGGAGCTCTGTCGCAATCAACTGCTGATCGGCACCAGCTGCCATAAGTGATGCAGCAACGGTCATCACCTTTGAAGTGGTGTGTTCGTTACTGAAACGATCGGTCTCGGCAACAATACCCGTAAGGAGTGCGGTTGCGATTGGCGCGTCGAGGAGTGATTTCTTTTTATCTTCCTTAAGCGCTTCACCGAGGCCAGCAACCATTTCACTTAGGCTACTCGCGCCCGCTTCGTGCCAGTCGATACCACCAAGACTACTTGATTGGTCACCTGCGGTCATTGTAATAATGGCTGCGTCGTGCAAAATTTGGCCATGCTCTTCAAGGGCTTTGTCGAGGTGGTCTTGGTTATCAACGCCAAGCGCAATCACGAGCTCAACGTTGTAGTCACCTTGGCTAAACTCGAGGTCGCTTTGGTCAATCGTCGTTTTATACGGAGTAATAAAGATCTTTACTGAGTCCCCTTCTACTTTGTAGCGAAGGTGGTCAGCTTTTTCTTTGTTGAGGGCAATAATAAAGTCACGGAGGCTATCGGTGGTGTCGTCGAAGGTCTTTTCAGGTTCGAGGAACGCTATAGCTGGTGGTGTTTCACCACTGAAAATTGAGGTGGCGTACTTCTCTTGCTTATCCAGAAGCATGGTCAGTGCAAGCGCAGCAGACAATGCATCTACAGAGGGGCTATCAGACACGGTAACAAGAATCTTACTCGATTCTTTAATCTTCTCGACTACTTGTTGTTTGGATTTGATTTCGTCCATGGTGTTTTTCTTTTTGCCTTTGGTCTATTTTTATTTAGATAGACGCGTTTGCCTCACTATAGCATAAGGGTTTTTATAGCGTCAACAAGAATTGTAAAGAGGAGGTAGCTGTGCCAAGAGAGATGCGACGACCCCTGCAGCCCAAGTTGAACCAGGCGCAGAGGCCCTGGTGAAACGTGGCGCGAAGCCGTCTCGCGTCTCCTTGGTGCGGCTGCCTCCTCTTTACTTTTCTGTCATTTTCCTCTATAATCACCCTTTGATTGATATAACAATTTCTAACGAAAAGGATCACACGTGCCAATCATCAAATCCGCAATCAAGCGCGCAAAGCAAACTGTAGTACGCCGCGAACGTAACGTCGCGACAAAGAAAGCTCTCAAGGAAGCTGTAAAGGCATTTAACGCTGCCCCTACTGCTACTACCCTTTCAGCTGCACAAAGCGCTATCGACACCGCTGTAAAGAAGAACGTTCTTAACAAGAACACCGCTTCTCGCCGCAAGGCACTTCTTGCAAAGACTGCAAAGGCTGCCGGTGTTAAGCCAGCTGCTGCCAAGAAGGCTGCACCAAAGGCTGCTGCAAAGCCAGCAACCAAGACCGCTGCTGCGAAGCCAGCTGCAAAGAAGGCTCCAGCTAAGAAGCCTGCTGCAAAGAAGTAGTTTTACCACTCTCTTCAGATTAAATATCCCGCACTCTCGCGGGGTATTTTTATGAGGAAATTTCGAGCAGCGTTCGCTCAATCAGGAGCCACGGCTCCCCCTTTGAACGCTTCATATCGGCATCGGTTTTCGCGAAGACCTCAAGAATCTTTCCCACTTTCGCCTTACCAAGCTTTTTACCATGACGAACAAGCTTCCCGGCAACAAACGGATGAATCGCAAAGTCTTTTGCAGGGTTTGCGCCGTCTTCGGCGTACGTCACCGCAGCAAGTGTCAGAGCCTGTGAGCTGAGGAGCGCAAACAGCGCGTAAGGGTCTTCTTGGAGTGCGAGTGTCGCAAGCATAGCGGCGACCTGCTCGCGCTTGCCTTCGAGGGCAGTTTCAAAAAGCTGAAAAATATTTTCGGTTGGGTTTGGTGGAATTACTTCGTTTATCGCTTCAATCGAAACGGCATCAAGGAGCGAAAGTGTGGTCACGGCATTCGCAAGCTGCCATTGGTCCATACCAACCCGCCCTACGACATGTGCCGCAAGCTTACGGTCGAGCGTGAGCCCTAAAGCGGCCGCACGGTGCACTACCCACGCTTCAGCCTTAGCGTAATCACGATCTGTCCACGCAGGAAACTCTTGAAGGTTCGCTGCCGCCTTCAGCGCTTTATAGGTCGTTGTTCGCTTGTCTGGCTTCGTATCGACAAAGACAACGTGAATGTCGTCGTTAATGCGCGGGAGCCACTCAGGGAGCTTCTCCCAAAGCAAGCTGTTTGTTGAAATGCCCGAGATAATCACGAGACGCTCAGGTGCAAACAGGCTCACCCCCATCAAGATATCCGGAAGTTGGGCAAGGTTAAGATCGGCGCCATCGAATCGCTCCGACGTGCCTTGAAACTCTGCCTCAAGTGCTTTTACAGCTTCGCGAATTTCAAAGCTGTTCTCTCCAACCAACCAGGTAATCATACCCTTAAGTATAGCGTAGTGGACCGTGATAAAATAAGGGAACTATGACAAAGAAAACCGATGTAAAAATGAAGAAGATGAAACAAGGACTCAAACCGCTGTTAATCGGCCTCGGCTTGATTCTCATCAGTCCCGCTGTGGCATTCTTCTACTTTAGCCTTAACCCGCTTCTGTGCCAGAAAAGTGCATACGGTAGCTGCACCTACGACTCCTCCGCGCAGCTTTGGTTTATGTTCCTCTGCCTAGCTGTCGTGTGGCTCGTGTCGGCACTGGCGTTTATTATTTATGGCATCGCCAAGCTTATTGTTTCACGTCTATAGAGTCTGACAGAACGGACAAATATGCGTACCCCGCCCGGCAACGCGTAGCTTCTCAATGGTCGTTCCACAACGCGGACACGTCAGCCCCTCGCGGCGGAATACGCGGGCAAAGTCCATATAACTCCCCTTCTTTCCCTCGGCATTCACGTACGTGTGGTTGGATGAACCACCTTTCTCGACGGCAAGGTTCATAACATCGCGCAGCTCATAGTAGAGCGTTTCAAATTCTTGTTCAGTCACACTGCTTACGAGACGCTTCGGGTGAATCTTTGCACCCCAAAGTGATTCATCGGCGTAAATGTTTCCTACACCCGCTATAACCGACTGATCCAAAAGGGCTGCCTTAATATTTGTTCGCCCGCGTCGCTCGAAGCGCTGCATAAATTCTTTGGTTGTAAATTCTTCACTCAGTGGCTCCGGGCCCACCTTCTGCATAAAATCAATGTTCGGAATTTCAATTGTTGGCATCAAACGCATCCACCCAAACTTGCGCTGGTCGTTAAAAAAGAGCTTCGAACCATCTTCAAACGCGAGCCCCACGCGGGTCGATTTGTCAGGCAACACCCCCACCAAACTATCGTTCGGGTGTCCAGCGCCAAACCGCGTTTCGCCCACAAACACCAGCTGCCCTGTCATCTTCAAATGGATAATCAGCGAATAATCTGTCGAAAGGTCGATCATCAAAACTTTTGCACGACGACGAACATCCGTAATGGAAGCACCAATTAAGAACTGCGCGACATCGTCCGGAGCGTTTGGAAACCCTTTCTCGGTGTCATGCGACTCCGACTTTACCACCTTGCCAATAATGAGCTGCGAAAGCCCGCGGCGGACCGTTTCTACTTCAGGGAGCTCGGGCATAATCCCCTACAAGTTTAGGTTAGCTTCAATGTTTGAGCCGCTTGGAATCTGATTCAAGAAAAGCTGTGATAGCTGTGAAACGCTGGCCTTGAGTGATCCTGGTGAGCCACTGCAGGTTGAAGTCCAGAGCATTTCGTTTGTCTGGCCGCCATCAAGCGTCCGAAACTCGTACACTTTACCGGTCGCACAAATACCAAGGACGTTATTCTTTTCGCCTTCAAATGGCGTTCCGGCTGCGAAGTTTGCCTTGTTGAGTGCGTTTACAAACTGGCTGTAGGCTGCGGTATTGTTTGAAAGTGTTTGTTGGTCGGTCACGACATCAAGGTAGCCGGTGTACGCTGTGAATTTACGTTCAGATGGCGAAACCACAATTTGATATGAACGGAAATCTTCGTCGGCAACAATCGGGCCACGAACGGTCATACTCACCGCTCGGCCTTCATTTGTGTTCAGCAGATTTTGCTGAATAGTATTCACCTGTGGCTCTGAAGACGAGCCGCCTGCGAAAATAAGGCGAGCCAAAGCAACAAGCCCGGCGATTGCGATAACAATAACGATAATAGTCAGGATAGTAGGAAGGATGCGTGAAGTTCGATAATTAGCCATGCCCCTACCTTAGTCCGTTTTCTCACCCCTGTCAATGAGCGCGTTCAAATCTGTTATTGCCTGTTCGTTCGAAATAAATTGAATCGCCTGCATACCAGTAGCTCGCGCGCCGTCACAAAAATCAGCAATATCATCGATAAATACACATTCCGAAGGAAGCACGCCAAGCTTATGAGCGGCTATTTGAAAGATTTCCGGCTGTGGCTTTATATACCCTACTTCACCCGATGGAACAACGACATCAAAAAGCTGGTCAAGTTGACCCGGTAAAAAGCGGCTGTCGAGTCGCTGACGAGAATTAATATTACTGACCATGGCGAGTCGGTAGTGACCCTTGAGTGATTCGATAAAGCGAATGAGCTCCTCGTTCCGCACTTCCCCTTCATCACGCAGCTCAACAAAGTCCTCTTCCGACATACCAAGCAGTGAGCTTTGGCTCACAATCGCTTCGGCATCGGAAATGATCCCCTTATCAACCGCGTGGGTAATGGCGCTAAACTCTTCGCGCTTTTCAGGGTCAAACGTTTTGATTTCAGCAAGCGCCTGTTTCGTCGCATCGGCAACGAGCACGTTAAAACAATCGAAGATAATTGCTTTTATCATAAATCTCCCCAGCTATTTCCAATATGAACATCTACTTTGAGTGCAATCTTTAGTTCTGGCGCAATATTCTCCATAACGTTTTGAAGAATTTCAGCTACCTTTTCGCCGTTCTCTTTTGGACATTCCACGAGGATTGAGTCGTGGATTTGGAGGATTTGGTGTCCGAGTGGCTCACCGTCACCTGCAAGCTCTTCGTCGACCTTGAGCATTGCCCGTTTCATAAGGTCGGCTTCGGTTCCTTGGATTGGCATGTTGGCAGCGGCACGTTCTGCACCGGCGCGCACCATAAAGTTTGAACTTTTTACGTCTGGCGTTGGGCGACGACGGCCATAGTACGTTTCAACGTACCCTTCAGTGCGGGCTTTTTCGAGCGTCGCGTCAATGAACTTTCGGATAGGTTGGCGAATTTCAAAGTAATGGTCGATGAAGTCTTTGGCCTGCGTAAAGGACATGCCGGTATTTGCCGAAAGACCGTGCGGACTCATGCCATACAACACGCCAAAGTTAATCACCTTCGCAGCGCGGCGTTGGTCTTTGGTGATATCATCCATTGGAATACCGTACACTTCGCTAGCTGTCTTGGTGTGGATGTCGACGTTACCGTTAAAGTCGTTGATGAGCTTGTCATCGCCCGCAAGAATTGCCGCGAGGCGAAGTTCGAATTGTGAGTAGTCAGCGCTCACGAGCACTTTGTCGCCGTCGGTAATAAATGCTTCACGAATGCGCCTCCCCTGCTCGGTGCGAATTGGAATGTTTTGCAGGTTTGGCGTGGTGCTACTTAGGCGGCCAGTTGCGGCAACGTCTTGGTTGAATGTTGTGTGAATGCGATCACGTGTGTCAGCGAGCTGCGGGAGTGTATCGACATAGGTGTTTTTGAGCTTTGCGAGCTCGCGGGTCTTTTCGATAAGCTCAACAATTGGGTGTTGGCCGCGCAGCTTATCAAGCTCAGCTTGGCCTGTACTGTAGCCCGTTTTGCCCTTCTTGATTCCTGCGGTAGGCAATTGTAACTTTGTAAATAACACTTCTGAAAGCTGGGCTGGGCTGCCGATATTAAACTCGTAACCAGCAAGTGAATACATTTCTTGTTCGAGCTTCGCGTGCTCTTTCCCGAGCTCTTCACTGAGTTTTTTGAACTGTTGTGGGTCAATTTTTACCCCACGCTTTTCAATTTGAAATAGCGTATAGGTAAGCGGGAAATCATAGCCATAGGCAATTTCTGAAACACGCGTTTCGCGGTCAAGCCACTCTTTTTGCGCCGCGTATACACTGCGAAGTCCAGCAAGTATCGCTAAAGGTTCCGTAGTTTCGTCGCCAATTAACGTTGCCATAGAACGGTCTCGCGCTAACGGGTTGATAAGGAAGGCGCCTTGCCGAATATCGTGTACGGCCATAAAACGAACTGCAATATCATGTGCGTCCAACGCGTGATACAGTGCCTTCGCGTCATAGCTTACGACGGTCGCCATTTCGAGCGCACGCCATACAGAGCTATCGACTTCTTGGACTGGTTTTTGATGTGCGGTTTTGCCGTCGGTTGATACCCACACGACATCATCAATAAGTTCAACGAACACCGGGCCGTCAATCATAAGTGATGTCGGCCATGGAGCTTCTTCGAGCGCCTCAATGGAAGCAGCCTCTGGCTCGGACACACCCTCGCTCGTCTGCATATATTTCGGAAGGCGCTTTTCGAGGGAGTTAAACTGCAGACGCTTTAATATAGCTGCAACCTTTGCAAGATCAGTGTCGTTCACATCAGCGACATCCCAGTCGAGCTTCACTGGCGCATCGCACCAGATCTTCCCTACTTCTTTTGTCATGTACGCGAGGTCTTTACCTGCTTCGAGCTTTTTTGCGACCGATGGTTTGATGTCATCAAGATGTTCGTACACGCCGTCGAGGGTCTTGAAGTCCTGAAGTAATTGGATGGCTGTTTTCTCGCCAATCCCTGGGACGCCCGGGAGGTTGTCCGATGAGTCACCTTTTAATGATTTAAAGTCGAGGAACTGTTCAACATCAATACCGTACTTGGTTTCAAACGCGCCTACATCAAACTCTTCGAGGTTTGAGAGGCCATTTTTAATAGCAATTACTTTTGTGGTCGGGCTGATGAGTTGCAGCGCATCAAGGTCACTGGTAAGAAGATATGTTTCGATCCCCTTCTCGGTTGCCTGCTCGGCAAATGCACCCAAAATGTCGTCGGCTTCGTAATCGTCAAGTTCATAAAATGGCCAGCCAAAGGCATCGAGAAGCTCATAAAGAATGGGCACCTGAGCGTAAAAGTCGGCTGGAGCTGGTTTTCGACCTGCTTTATACTCTGGATAGATCTCACGGCGTTTACGAATATTCGTTTTTGGCTTGTCCCATGCCACTGCTACGTAGTCGGGCTCTAGCTTTTTAATAAGTTCGATGGCAATCGACGCGAAGCCGAATACGCCGCCTGTAGGCGTGCCGTCAGGAAGAGAGAGCCCAGGCATGGCGTAATATCCGCGATAAAATACTGATTTTCCGTCAATGACTGCAAGCTTCTTCATGTCACTAGTATACACTCTGACTAGTGTTAATGGCACCCCTGCCGATATCTCTCCGTCGTTGGCGTATAGCTCGTCGCTTCAGCTCCCGACGCTCATCCTCGCCCAGACCACCCCAAACGCCAGTGTCCTGCCCTGTCTCAAGTGCATAGTGAAGGCAGGCCGCATCAACCGTACATCGGGCACACACTTCTTTCGCGCGATTCTGCTGCTCTAGTCCAGGGCCTGACGTTACACTTCCGACCGGGAAGAAAAGTTCCGGGTCACTCGTTAAACAAGCGGCACGATTGCGCCAATCGCCAACAGATTGTCGGCCAGATTCACCCTGTTCGCCTGAACGTGGAGACATTAAGCGGCTCGTCGCTTGAGTTTGCGGCGTTCGCGTTCGCTCAGACCACCCCAAATACCAAAACGCTCGTCGTTTCGAAGCGCGTAATCGAGGCACTCGCTCTGTACGTCGCAGCTGGCACAAACCTTTTTTGCGTCGCGTGTCGAGCCACCCTGTTCAGGGAAGAATGCCTCTGGATCTGTTTGTGAGCAAAGCCCATCTTTTTGCCATGCAAGTGGATTACTCTCTTCGGTATCACGCGGCACAGGATACGCTGGTTCCTGTGGTAAATCGAACTGATTATTTACGCCCGTTTTACGAACCGGCCCAAGACCCTCTCGTCGAATCCCATGCCCTTGATTTGCTGGATCGGTAAAAGTTGCAACGAGGCCCCTGTGTCCCGTTTTTCGCACCGCTTCCTGCTGATCTTCAGCAGAACGTTCACGCTCTGGAGCTACCATCGCTTCCATATTTACTGTCTGTATTGCTTCTACCCCTACTTGTCCCATACACTCTCCCTTGTGTTTCCGTCATAATACACCCGCGGGCTACCCACGACAAGCGCAAGCATCCTCAATCTGTTACAATGACCCTATGACACATCCACACCAAAATCTAAAAATTCTCGCATTTGTTGGCCTTCCAGGCGCCGGCAAGTCTACTGCCGTCGACTACTTTACCGAAAAAGGCTTCCCAAAAGTTTACTTTGGAGGCGTCGTGTTTGAAGCCATGAAAGACGAAGGCATTGAGATCACGCCTGAAAACGAACGTACCTTCCGCACGCGTTTCCGTGAAGAGCACGGTAAAGACGTCGTAGTAAACCGCATCGTCGATCAAATCACCCACCTCGCCGATGCTGGACAGCACCGCGTCATTGCCGATGGCCTCTACACATGGACCGAATATAAAGTTCTAAAGAAAGCTTTTCCTGGCGAACTCATTGTTGCAGCTGTTGTTGCACCGCGTCATTTACGATACCGCCGCCTTAGTCAACGCCCAGTGCGTCCTTTTACAGCAGCGGAGTCGTACGACCGCGACATGCATGAAATCGAAAACCTCGAAAAAGGCGGACCAATCGCCATTGCCGATCACTATATTATTAACGACGGATCGGTCGAAGCCTTCGACGCAAAGCTCGACGAACTTAAAGAAGAACTTGGTTTCTAAAAGAAAAACCCCAGCTCAACGGCTGGGGTTTTTGTTCTTCTTTGACTTAACTTAGGTAGTCGTGAAGCTTCTTTGAGTCTTTATGCTTACGAAGCTTAGCGAGTGCTTTTGCTTCGATTTGACGAATACGCTCGCGTGTAACGGCGAATTCCTGTCCTACTTCTTCGAGGGTGTGACTCTTGCCGTTTTCAAGGCCGAAACGCATCTTGATGATCTTTTGCTCACGGTCTGAAAGCGTTGAAAGAATTTCTTGGACTTGTTCCTTCAAAAGCTGTGACGCCGCAGACTCTTCTGGTGTTGCGCTGTCTTCGTCTTCGATGAAGTCACGAAGGACTGAATCTTCTTCGTCTCCATCACGGCCCACA
>CAZMJB010000012.1:0-21990 GCA_964566735.1 uncultured Candidatus Saccharibacteria bacterium | reverse complement strand
AACAGACGCCGCTTTTGACGTGCCAGCTCTTGGCTCCCCTTCGAGTCGTAGACCGACAAATCAACACCGGCTCGCTGCGCCAAAATTTCCAATGCGCCGCGAAAATCGACACCTTCGACTTCCATAATGAAGCTAAAGACGTCACCGCCCTTGTTTGAAGAAAAGTCATGCCAAATATTTTTTTCGGGACTAACGATAAAACTTGGCGTTTTCTCGCCCGAAAACGGGCTGAGGCCTTTGAAGTTTCGGCCGGCACGCTTCAGTTGCACGTACTCACTCACAACATCTTCAATGTTGAGCCTGGCTCGAATTTCCTCTTTGGCATCTTGCATGTCTTGATTATACCACCCTTTACCTCTGTTATTGATTATGCTTAAATGGGTTCATGAATCCGCAAAACGGACAAACCCCACTTGATTACTTAAATCAAATCGCACCACAGGCTCCAAAGAAGCCCGTTTTTGCGCTGAACCTCCGTACAATCATCTTCGGACTGATTATTTTCCTTGTAATTGTTATTATCATCGCCAACGTTGGTGCGGCGCTTTCAAACGCCCGTAAAGAACCGTGGGAACAATTTGCCGCTAAACTCGCTGCAACTACCGAAGTCGTTGATAGTTCGAGTGGAAAAATTAAAAACTCTCAGCTCCGCTCACTCAATAGCGACCTAAAGCTCTACCTTACCAACACCCAACGCGACCTCGCTACTCCCCTAAAGGCTTTTGATGTTAACCCAGCGAAGCTCCCAGCTTCAGTGACCAAAAAGGAAAGCAGCGCAGCAATGCTCGAGCGGCTTGAGAATGGCCGCTTAAATGCAAAATATGACAGTACCTACGCCCGCGAAATGAGCTACCAGCTCGCAACGACACTTGCTCTACTGCAGAAACTCTACAAATCGAATGTTGGCCCACAAACCAAAGCGTATCTTTCAGACGCCTACTCTAACCTCGCCCCAACCTATGAGGCGGTGTCAGACTTTAGCGCTTCTAACGAATAGCTATTCGGTCACAAGACGGTAGCTCAGCCGAGCGAGATCTTGAATTTCATCGTCACTTAATTGGCCGGTGCAAATGATTGTGTTCCAGTGATTCTTGTTCAAGTGGTAGCCGGGTAGTACACTTTCGTATTTTTCGCGAAGATTCTTGGCCAGCTGCGGGTCGCACTTTAGGCTCACGCGGAGTGGAACACTACCATCGGCAATTATTGCAAATAGCTTCCCCTCGTTGGTCTCTTTGTTGCCTACTTTGTAGACACTCGTGCCTTCACCAAATGGAAAATCGAGCCAGGTGTTCGGAAAGCTCAGCAAATATTCTTCAAGTTCTTTGTGGTTCATAGCTCTATTCTACAGGCTTCCCTGAGGTGACTGCAACTGACTCATGGTTTGTGCCCACTTCATGCGTGCCAAAATTTCAGCCGTTTCGGCCTCGGTAGCAGGTTTAGTTATCTTTCCAGCGCTATTCGAACCAACGACTCCATATTTATATTCGATAGGGAGTTCTTCAAGGCTATCAGTGGTGATTTGCTGCAAACACGCATCTTTAAATGAAGCGCACGCTTCGCCTTTTGTAAGCCACTTTGCGAGATGATCACTTTCGACATTCGTTGTGTTAAACACAACGCGTATTGCCGCCGACCTTGTGACCTCTTTGTTGGCTTGTTGGTCAAAAATGAAATTCCCCATTGAGTAGACGATGAGCTTACCGTTATACGATTCGGTTGTTTGTACCCAGTGTGGGTGGTTACCCAGCACCATGTCGGCACCGGCATCGATAATGGCGCGGTAGGTCCGCATGCGCAGAGCGTCAGGTTCAGTTTGGTATTCTGCCCCCATGTGCGGCAAGGCAATGACCGGCATGTACGGTGCGTACTTTTTAATTTCTTCGATTGCTGCGGCTGGCGGAATCTTAAACACACCATTATAGCCACATAGTGCGACAGGGAGCCTTTGTGACTTCGTTGAGTCGTCACTATAGGTTACCGTCACGGGAAGCGCCACAACCTCACAGGCGTCTTCAACTACCGCAGGGTCGTAATGTCCGAAATATTGAATGGCATGCGTATCGAGTTGCTGCTTGGTTTCAGTGAACCCCGCTACTCCCCTATTATCGGTGTGGTTGTTAGCCAGTGATAGTGCCGTAAACCATTTCGCGGCGTCGGGCAAGTAGTCTGGTGAGCAGTTGAAGGACAGCGTCGCATCTTCTTGGGCTGAGGTTTGCGTAAAGCCGGCTACCGTCGGACATTCGAGGTTTCCGATCCACGCATCATACGACTCTCGCTGGAATTCACCGAGCCGTGAAAATGGATAGGCCGTTTTGAGGTCGCTTTTCATTGCCCAGTCGTTGACATACCGCCCCCAGTAAATATCGCCGAGGAAGAGCGTGTTTGCCGTTACGCTAACGGGTTTTGACGGCTCGGGTGGGGCTTGTTGCTGTGCGGTATTGTTTGACCCTGGCGCTTGGTACAGCAAAAAAGCAGTTGCCGCACTGCCGACAATCAATACAATCGCAAGCGCGCCTGCGATCCGTAGCCAAAGCTGGCTCTTTCTCCCTGAAAGCTTCATGCTTTCATTGTAGCACCAGTGTTATATATTCGATTTCAACTTTGTTTGGTAATAGCGAAGCTCTTCAATACTGCCGCGAATATCATCGAGTGCACGGTGGGCTTCGCGCTTGGCAAACTTTTTACCGTAGCGATTTTCAAACACGACTTTCCAGGCCGATACATCGAGCATACGGTAATGCAGACGAGCGTTCAGGCGATGCCATTCGTTTTCGATAAATCGACGGTCCATATGAATTGAATTGCCGGCAAGAATCACCGGAATCCCTTCTTCAAAATGCTCGTCGATAAGCGCAAGGAGTTCATTTTCAATCGTGCGACCCGAACGAGCCGTTTCGTTATTTTGCTTAATAAGAGCATCGCGCGTTTCAGGTACGGATGCCCAGAAATCTTTCGCAGGGCCCTTAAACATGCGTCGTTCAACAAGACGTGGGCCGACTTGAATCGCTGCTTCGTACGTCGCAATTTCGTTAAAATCCCAGTCGGTAATGATTGCGCCAACTTCAAGAATCCTATCCTCTACTGGGTCGAGCCCGGTCATTTCCAGGTCAATCCAAAGGATATTCTTTTGTTTTTTGTTGGCCAGCTTTTTGTCCATTACGACTTCTTTTTATCGAGCTTATCGAGTTTAAAGATGTAGACAATCCAGTAAATAACAAGCGCTGTTGCTATAAGGGTAATGAGTGACGATACAGCAGCACCCCAGGCAAAGGTTGCGCTGCGGCCAAATGCCTCAAAGGTCCAGGTTGAGGTTGCGAGTGTTGAGCCTGTACCAGTAATAAATTGAACGATCGGGTTAATAAACCCTTCAACAAGCTTTTTGACCGTGTCACCAGCGGCGGCACCAATCGCAAGACCTACGGCGAGGCCAATCACTCCTTGGGTACGAATAAAGTCAAAAAAGCCGTTAACATGACCCTTTACATGGTCGGTGCCTGCTTCGGCTGCTTTTTTTGCAGCTTCCGCCGCCTTAGCGCGACGTTCGGCTGCCCTTGCTCGAGCTTCCGCCGTCTTGGCACGAGCTTCAGATGATTGCGTGTTCTTTTTTGGACTTTCGGCCACTTTTAGTCTCCTTCGTTTACCACCACTTTGGAATAAGTATATCATTTCTCGGGTTGAAAGAATCAGGAGGAAGATGAGTGCGTGAGTGGGGCTCGTACAGGCTTGTAGCCCGGAGCCCCACTCGACATGTATAGACACTTGTGGCGCTATACAGGTGTCGCAGGCGCGCTAGGCGAGTTCGACGATGACGCGCAGGTAGCCGGGGTACGTCTTGCCGTGCGTGGCGCCCACCGGCTCACTGATCGGGTATTCCCGACGGTCGATCTTGCCCTCGTTGTACAGCTCGACGATCGACTCCTCCAGCATGCTCCGGTACTGCTCGGCGACGCCGAAGCGACTCGGAGCGTCCGACTCGAACCCGTCGACCTTCTTCTCCGGCCGGCGGTACGAGATGCGACCGCCGTGCTGCGCGAGCAGGATCATCACGACGTTCGGCGTGGGCATGTCCATGTCGTCGTCGCGAAGCTCACCGTCGGCACGCTTTGCTGCTTCCTGGATGCTCGTAGACATCATTCCTCCTGATTGTGTAGGTGCGGACCTTCCTCAAGGTCTGCGTTGGGTTTTGCACTTCGCCGGATAGCGAGCGCGGGTGCTACGCATTTACTTGTAGAACCGAAAACGCGTCGAGGTGATTCCCTCGACGCGTTTATTTGTTCTACAAACCAAATCTACGACGTCGAGGACGCTTGAAGCATGAGGCCGAGAAGCATACATGATTTGTGCGTTGTCACTGTCATAGTGGGGTTTATTATACTCCCCCTTTTTAGCAATCTGCAACCCTAAGGTTACATTTGCGCTGGAACTTCAATACCAAGTAGGTTCAACCCGTGCGTAAAGACATGTGATGCCTTTGCAAGGACACCGAGTCGGGCCGCACGCGTCTGCTCGTCGACATCGCCTGTTGCAACTGGAGTTGCCTCATAGTATCGGTTCAGTTCACGTGCAAGTTCGTACAAATAATTTGCAACTTTATGTGGTTCAATGTCCGTAGCGGCACGGCGAACAACTTCTGGGTATTCCAATAATTTCGCCAGCACATCTTTTTCCGCATTGTAGTCATAACCTTCAACGAAAGTGTTGCCGTTTCCGTTATCGCGAAGGATCTTATTAACACGCACGGCAGCATATTGAACATACGGACCACTCACACCCGTCAGGGCGAAGATGGTATTCCAGTCGAACAAGATATTAGTGCGGCGGTCGGATACGAAGTCGCTAAACTTAATTGCCCCGAGTGCAATTTTCTTTACATCTTCTTCTGATACGTCGCGGCCTTCAACCACTGCACGCGCCTTTGCCTCGGCTTCGTTGAGGAGCTCTTCCATCAAAACGACACCCTTGCGGCTACTCATTTTTTCACGCGTACCGTCATCGTTCAGCTGGTCGATGACACCGAACCAAAGGTGGTACAAATCCGTGTTAATGCCAAGCTTCTTCGCCATCGCAAAAAGCTGAGAGAAGTAAAATTGTTGCTCGGCACCCACGGCGTAGATAACCTTGTCAGGATGCCAGTTTTCTTCGCGGTACAAGATAGTCGCAAGGTCGGTTGTGGCGTACAGCGCAGCACCGTTACTCTTCTGCACAAGCAGCGGAACGTCAAAGCCTGCATCGTCAAGGGGAACAATAATTGAACCGTCATCGTTTTGCTTAGCAACACCACTTTCAAGGAGCTTCTGTACCGCTTCTTTGCCACGGGCAGCGAAGAACGCTTCACCCAACTCGTAATCAGTTGAGATCTTCAAGCGGCTCATGACGTCGTGAATGTGCTTGAGCGAAATTTCGTTAAAACGCTTACTGTAGGCGGTCGCCTCTGCATCACCCGCTTCATACTTCAAAAGCCAGTTTTGCACTTCATCGGCAAGTGTCGATTCGCCACGCTCAGCTTCTTCCTTCAACGCTTTCTTCATTGCAATATAGACGCGCCCAAGCTCATAGACGCCGTCTTTCTCCAGCGCTTCTTCGCTACTGAGTGAGCGGAACCCAACAATCCAAATACCAAGAGGTGCGCCATAATCGCCGAGGTGGTTATCGGTAATAACGTTCCAGCCGGTTGCTTCCATTAGTTGGCGCGCCGCCCAGCCCTGGTTACCAGGACGCAGGTGTCCGACACTATACGGCTTCGCCATATTAGGACTTGGGTATTCGACAACCACTGTCTTCCCTGCACCGTCTTGATTTTCGCCAAAGCGGTCTGTCCACGCATCTTCAAGTTGGCGGGCAATTGAACTGCCCGATACGCGTACATTAATGAAGCCTGGCCCGGCAATCGTTACTTCAGAAAACGTCGCGGTCTCGCGAAGCTTTGCGGCAATTTCTTCGGCAACTTCACGCGGGTTTTTTCCAGCACGTCCAGCTAATTGCAAAGCTACGTTTGTTGCGTAGTCGCCGAACTCAGCAGCAGGCCGAGAAATTTGCGGTGTGACGTCAAGTGAATAAAGATCGCGAATAATTTGGGTAAGAAGTTGTTCCATTTCAGAGTTATTATAGCATTACCTCTTATTTCTTGGCGGCTTTAATCAGCCCAACGAACAGTGGGTGCGGTCGTGACGGTCGACTCTTAAACTCTGGATGAGCCTGAGTCGCGGCAAAGTATGGGTGATTCTCGGCCTCAATGTATTCAACCAGTTTTTTGTCTGGTGAAGTACCGGTTATTTTTAGGCCGCCCGCTTCAATCGCGCTTTTAAACTTTTGGTTCACCTCGTAACGGTGACGGTGACGTTCAATTGTTTTGGTTGCCCCATATGCTTCGGCTACCTTCGAGCCTTTTTCAAGCACCGCCTCATAGTCACCGAGTCGCAGCGTTCCGCCAGTGGACTCCTTGCCTTGCTGCCCTTCCATAATGTAGACAACGTTATGTTTGGTGTCTGGATCAAACTCGGTGCTATTGGCATCACTGAGCCCAGCTCGGCGCGCGCTGGCAATGACGGCAACCTGCAACCCAAGGCAAAGTCCAAGGTACGGTTTTTTCTTTTCCAGCGCATAGGTCGCTGCTTGAATTTTTCCTTCAATACCACGCTTACCAAATCCACCCGGCACCAGCACGCCGTCAACGGTACTCAGGTCATCATTGAGTACATCCTCGGCGTCAATCCAGCGAAGGTCGAGGTTCACTCTCTCTTGCCACGCCGCCGCCTTCAGCGCTTCGATGACTGAAATATAGGTATCTTCGTTATCGAGGTACTTCGCAATCATGCCGATCTTTACGGTTTGCGGGAAACGAGTTTCCTGCGCTTCGGCAAGGTCGCGCCATTTCGTGAGGTCTGGCTTTTTGGTGTTTCCGGTAAAGCGCTCGAGTACCGGCCCAATACCGCTGGCGTACACCGTCAGCGGCACTTCATATACAGTGTTGGCATTCGACAGCAAAATCACTGCGTCTTCTGCAACGCCACTAAAGCGGGCGATTTTTGCCGCAATGTCACCAGGCGCTGGTTCGTCGGTGCGTACCACCACGCAGTCTGGCACAATACCAAATCCGCGCAGGTCGTTCAGTGCATTTTGAGCTGGCTTTGATTTAAATTCTTTACTGGTCTGAATAAACGGTACGTACACCACGTGCACGTAGAAACAATTTTCGCGACCAACGCGACTGGCGAAGTCACGGATTGCTTCGACAAAGCTGAGGCCTTCATAGTCCCCTACCGTTCCGCCAATTTCAACAATATGAATATCCGAACCATTGGCTGCTTCTTGAATAGCATCTTTAATAGCGCCGGTTAAGTGCGGTACAAGCTGAATAGTCTGGCCGTTAAACTTCCCAGCACGCTCATCGGCAATAAGATCGCGGAGCAGGCGCCCAGAAAGCGTGGCGTTCTTTTGTGTCAGTTCAATATCTAAGAATCGTTCGTAGTGACCAAGATCCAAATCGGTCTCGGCACCGTCTTTCGTCACGAAACACTCGCCGTGTTCGCGAGGGTTCAAAAGACCCGCATCTACATTGAGATACGGGTCGCATTTTTGAATAGAGACGTGAGCCCCCTTGGCCTGTAAGATGGCACCAATACTGGCCGCAGTAATGCCCTTTCCAACCCCCGAAAGCACCCCTCCAGTTACAAAGATATATTTTTGTGTCTTCCCCATTTCAGATTTCCCCTCCATGGGATTTCATTGTAGCACCAATTTAGCGCTATGCGCTATAGGTAGGGTGTTGTAGTATTGTCACTACGCTAGCAGTAGTGTTAACTCTTAAATGCCGTAGTAAAGTGAGCACCTTTTTTATACAGCGCAATAGGCTCTTCGGCCATGCTCCAATGCTCCTGAATCGGTGCTAAAATCTCCCATGATCGAATCACTTCGTCGCTACTTGTGAAGAGCTCTTCCCTGCCCGCAATTGCTTCAAGCAGAACGCGTTCGTAGGCATCAAGGGCGCGACCGTTTTTTGGAATAATCGAGCCTTCTTCAAAAACGTCAGACCAGCCATCGCGGTACTGAACTTCAATGTATGAGTGCTTTTCATCAAGCGCTTTTCCGGTCACCAAACGAAGTGGAACACCGCGCCAGTTTTCATCATCACTTTCAAGTTCAAGGGCGACAAATGTCTCAACGGTACTCCCCGGGTTTTCAACTTCATTCTGGTAGCCTTCGTATTGTCCTCGAACGGCCTTCGCAGGATTTACTGGCTGAATGTATTTAAGGGCTGCAAGGCGCTGCGAAGAAAGCCCCTCAGCAAGCGTTGGACGGTTCATGAGCACAAGCGAAAGAAGCTGCATAAGGTGGCCCTGAATAAAGTCACGGAGCGCACCGGTTTGCTCGTAGAACTGTGCGCGGCCCTCAATACCAATCTTTTCAGAAGCAACAATCGTCACGCTTTCGACCGAATCGGCGCCCCAGTGATGGTGTTTCGCTTCTGCTCCGCGGCGTAGGCGCAGCAGTTCCGCAGCAACCTCTTTCGCCATGTAGTGATCAATTCGATATAACTGGTCTTCTTTAAAGTAGCGGCCCGTCCTTGCAATAAAGTCTTTGGCCGATGCAAGATCGAAGCCAAAAGGCTTTTCAAAAAGTAAACGAATATCGGGTGTATTCACTCCAGCCTCACCCAAGAGGTCGACGATTTGCGCCGCCGCTCCAGGAGGCACCGACAAATAAATAAGGGTTTGATCGGCACCCGATTCTTTAATGGTAGCCAGCAGCCTTTTGTAATCACTGAGCTGCGCCACGTCCATTGTTAGAAGCTCGGTAAGGTCTGCGAGCTTTTCGTCATTGGTGCTTTCCATAACAAGCTTTTGCACATCAGCTTCACGGCGTGAAATGCCCAATACAGACAAGTCGGGCGCCGTTTCATCATGCACAATATGGCTTAAGGCGGGCAAGAGTTTGCGAGTACTTAAGTCACCGGTAATTCCAAAAATGACAAGTAATGTTTTCACTCTATTTAGTGTAGCACTAGGCAGCGAGTTCAGAAGACCGTATTGCTTGCCCCGCAACCACCTGGAGACGATTGTGCCGTGCCTGGAAGTACTCGAGGCTCGCTGTAACTTCGTCACGGTCTTGCGGGTTAAAATCTGGAGCGATTAATGCGCTCTTGATGTCGTTGATTGTTTCTTCAAGATACTTCGTATCGTATGGGTGAGGTCCTTGCTCTGAAAACACTGTCAGGCTTCTCCTTTGTAATTAATAGTTATTCGAGGACATAAGTACACCGCCTATGACGGCGGTGTACCCCTCCCCTTGTAAGAAAGGTTATTGGCAGCCAAGACACATTGTGAGGTCGGCTGGGTCAAGTGGTGCAGCAACTGAACCAGTTGAACTGGTTTGCTGTGCGTTCGCAACTGCAGATGCCATCATAGCGTCAATAGCAGCGAGCTTTTCATCAAGGCTCATGTCTTCTGAGATGATTGTGTTTGCGTTTACACTCATGTTTGTTGATCCCCTGTTCTTACTTTTTTGTCCGCACCTTCGTGTATAAATGGTGCTTATGTTTAGTTATTATACGCCACATATGGTGGTTGTCTATACGTTTTTAAGTGTAAAAATACCAACAGTTTCCGGCCGATTTACCCCTGTTAAGCTCACCAATTTTAAGCTTGTACCCTGTGGCTTCTAGGAAATTTGGTGGTAAAAAGCCAATTTTTGCCTCTAGAAGTTTCCGTGCTTCTGTTGTTGCGTCTACATCAAGCTTTTCGACGGTTCCTTGAATATAAACTCCCTTTGGGCCACGGCTCAGGTCAGATGAAAAGAGCGTTAAGCTTACCCTTGGGTCGCGCTCAACATTGAGCGAGTGTTGCACGGTCTCTTTTGAAAACCAGTACACCGCTTCGTCGTCACTCACAATATGCACCGGACTCACCCATGGCGACCCGTCCTCGTTAAGGGTCGCAATTGACCCCACGAGGTTGTCGTTCAAAATTGCGCGTGCTTCGTCCGGCATATCCGCCTACTTTCCACCGTTCACTTCGTATGAAGTGTTGGTACTTTCAAAGAAGTTCACAAGCTCCAGTGTGTCGTTGGCCGCAGCCATCCACTTCGCAGGGTTCGATACATTATATTCAGGTTCAAAGCCAAGCTCTTCAAGGCGACGGTCGGTCATGTACATGACGTACTGGTTCACGTAGTCAGCGTTAAGCCCAAGAATACCCTTTGGCAGCATGTCTTCGTTGTAGGCCTTCTCAAGCTCAACAGCTTCCAAAATGAGCCCGCGGATCTCTTCAGCAAACTCAGCCGTTTGAAGGTCTTCGTTCTCATCCATGATGGTAAGGAGTAGGTTGATACCGAAGGTAAGGTGCAGGTTTTCGTCGCGAGTAATCCAGTCAAGGAGTGACCCAATGTTACGAAGCAGGTTGCGCTGACGGAAGCTCATTCCCACCATAAAGCCACTGTAGAACCAGATACCTTCAAGGACGATGTTGTAAGCAACCAGGCTTCGGACAAAGTCTTTCTTGCCTTCTGTTGTGGTAATGTCTACATTACCTTCAAGCATTGGGTAAAGGTGCTTGTTTTGGAACGCAGCCTTGGCAGCGAGTGATGGCTTACCAAATCCAGCGGCATAAATTTCTTCACGGTCGAATGGAAAGGTCTCAATAATGTACTCGAAGGTCATGAAGTGGTTTGCTTCTTCCCACATCTGCTTTGAAAGGTAGATGTGCGCTTCCGCCGCATTAATGTACGGGTAAATACCGAACGCCAGTGACTTATTAATAAGGAGTTCATTAGGGTTCAAGTAACTAATAACTGTTTTAAGCGCGTGCTTTTCGTCGTCGGTGAGTTTCTCAAAGTCTGCAAGGTCGCGCACGAGCTGGACTTCATTTGGAAACCACGTGTTTGCCACTGCCTGGTTGTAAAGGTCATACGCCCATTGGTAGCGAATTGGTTTTAGTTGTAGCCCGTCGCGGAGTCCTTGTCCAAGGATGCCGGTTGGGTGGTCGTTAGTATCTGCCATAATGTTCCTCCTTAGTTCCCTTCTTCTAATGCTACGTTGTTCTGCTGACAAAATGCTTCAATGCGTTTCAGGTGTCGCTCAATACGATTCGCTTCATGTTCAGCGCGGCTGAGTTCGCGCTGGATTTTACTTGCCTGGCGCAAAGCGACAATGTGGTCACTTTTATACTGTTCGTAGAGACGCACGATCATTTCATGGGTCTCTACGGCAGTTTCAGCTTCTGTAGTTGCGTAACTCATGCTGCCTCTTGGTCGTAGAAGTACAGTTCACCGGTATGGTGTGCGCCAAACAGTGCAACCGGACCAAGCCACTGGTTAATGCTGAGTTGCGGGTGCGGTTCAGCCTCGGTTGGTGCGACAGTTTCAACGATTGGTGCGACGAGTTCAAAATCTTCGTAAGGTTTGCTCGAGAATAGTTCAGCGCTCATTACTTTGTTGCCCTCGCGAATCCGAAGCCAACCTTACCACCGCTGGTCTTCTGGATCTTCTCTGCTTTGTTTGATTTAACGGTCGTTTGCTCACTTTGGTGACGCGGCTTTACGTGGAGGTAGTAGGTGGTCTTTAGGCCACGGCGCCACGCTTCGGTGTAGATCTTTTCGTATTCATCGATGTCGCGTGTTTCGAGGTACATATTGCGACTAATCGCCTGGTCTACCCATTTTTGTGCACGAGCAGCGACTTCAATGAAGGCATATGGAGAAAGTTGGAAGCTTGTCTTGTATACATCTTTAAGGTGCTGTGGAATTGCTTCGATTTCTTGAATGTCACCCTGGTTAATAAGCAGGTCATCTTTTACTTCGTCCCATATACCGAGTTCCTTCAAGTCTTTTACAAGGTTCACGTTCACTTCGAGGAACTTACCGTTCAAGGTAGAGCGACTGAAGATCTGTGAAAACTGAGGGTCGAGACCAGGAGTAGTGCCGGCGATGTGTGCGATGTTCGCAGTTGGTGCAATCGCCATAAGCGTTGCGTTACGCATGCCCTTCTTGACCTTAGTGCGAAGCTTGTCCCAGTTAAGACGTTGCTTGCGGTCGATGTTGACCTTCACCTTACGGTTTTCAGCCAATTGGTCGATAGTGTCGATAGGAAGAATACCCTTGTTCCAGCCGCTTCCCTTAAATGCCGGGTAGCTACCGCGGGTCTTTGCAAGTTCTGCCGATTCGTCAATCGCGTAGTAACTAATGTATTCAGACAATTGGTCGACGAGGTCGTAGGCTTCTTCAGATTCATAGCTATAACCGAGCTTTTCGATGACGTCGGTGAAGCCCATGAACCCAAGCCCGAGCGCGCGAGTTTGACTGTTGGCGTTCATTGCTTCAGGCACGGGAAGCTCAGTAATGTCGACGAGGTTGTCGAGCTGACGAATAGCGCTCCTGGCGCTCTGCTCAAGACGTGACCAGTCCCAAGACTTGTCTTCGTTAAGGTGTGCTGACAGGTTGATACTTACGAGGTTACAAACGGCAATGTTTTCGTTGTCTTGTGGCAGTGTAATTTCAGTACAAAGGTTTGAAAGGTGAATTGTACCGGTGTTGTTGTTCAATGCGCGGACGTTAATGGTGTCCTTCCAGGTAAGCCACGGGTGGCTGGTTGCTTGAAGTTGAATCAAGATAGCACGGAATTGTTGGCGTGCTGAAGTCTTTTCAAAGCGGCGAATCTTCCCAGCTTCTGCAAGCTTTACGTATTCGTTGTAGCGCTTTGCGAATTCATCGCCGTAGAGTTCGGTGAGATCCATCACTTCTGCTGGGTCAAACAGGTACCAGTCGGCGTCTTTTTCAACGCGGCGCATAAATTCGTCGCTAATAAAGGTTGCCGTGTCGGCAAAACGCGTACGAAGGTATGGGTCACCCGAGTTCGCCTTGAGGTCGAGGAATTGTGGGAAATTGAGGTGCCAGTTTTCCATGTACATTGCCGCCGCACCAGCTTTTTTACCCTTACGGCTCACCGCGAAGAGTGCAGTGTCGATCATCTTCATGAACGGAATAGGGCCGGTACTTTCAGTGTTTGTGGTCTTAACAGGACTCCCCGCTGCACGTAGCTTGGTAAATCCAATACCAATACCACCAGTCCCCTTTGCAATCCACATTGTGTCGCGAACACTCTTTGCAATCGATTCCATGTCGTCATCAACATTAATAAGGAAACAGTTCGAAAGTTGTGGGAATGCACCACCAGCATTTACACGAGTAGAGCCACCGGGCACGTAGTCGAGGTTACTCATGTGTTCATAAAAGTCGAGCGCGCTTTCGGTTGGGTTTTCTGCGTTAATTGAAAGGCCCATCGCGATACGCATGTGCGTAAACTGTGGAACTTCAATTGGCTCACCGCTTCCCTTACGGAGTGCGTAACGGTTTTTGTTGGTAATAACACCGAGGTACTTTGAGAGGTCGTCCTTGGCTGGGTTGAGTGCTTTTGCAAGCTTCGTGAGATCAAAGCGTCCGTCAGAAAGGCGCTTGTCGAGGAGACCATCCTTCACGCCATCTTTTACATAGAGCGCAAAGCTTTTTTCGTGAAGCTTCTTAAGGTCAGCTTCGGTGTCATAGTCACCGAGAATCTTCTTATATAAGGTCTTGAGTAGAAGGCGGGCTGCAATTTTGTCATAATCAGGATCGTCCTTCACATTTTGCAGTGCCGTTTGAATTACCGCTTCGTCGAGTTGTTCGCTCGTAATACCGTCAAAGAGAGTAAGTTGTAACTGAGACGCTACTTCTACAACCTTTGCAACTTGGTCGTTCAGGCCTTCACTTGCCTTCACCAGTGCTAGATTAATCTTGTTGGCGTCAAACGGTTCACGGCTACCGTCACGTTTGACCACTGAGATATTTGTCATTTCCCCTATTTCCCCTGCCCCATTTGTTTATTAATTATCACCTCCCCAGGTGTGTCTCTTCCCTCTGTTTTTGAGGGTGCAAGAAAAACGCTACTGGAGCGTATAGACGTTCCTCCTTGCAAACTGTTTGTATTTCACTCACTACGATATGTAGTGCTTAGTGATGACTATATGCCCCTATATATGGTTTTTCAAGCATTTTAATGGGTTTTTTTGTCAACAACGCGATGATGCTTGTGCTCACCCCTGTTAAATAGAAAATAGCGTTATGTTTCTTTTTCACAACGCTATATATGGTGTATTTATATACTATTGTGCAATCGTTTCCCCTACATTGACAATTTATATTAAATATATAATAATTAATATTCTCATGGAGCCTACGGAACAACAGAAGCTAGAATGGCACTTTACACAGGTGCTAGTCGATGAGCACGCCAAGATTGTATTTGACGATTTGTTTACATTCGCATCCGAGGTTTGTCTCCCCTCAATTCCTCGTCACGAGGCAAAACCAGATATATCTCCTGAGCAGGAAGTCATACGCACGCTAGGCCTGCGCGGTGTTCGAGCCGCCCTTGAAATGCAGATGCCTCACATTGGTCTCGCTACGCTGTTTCCAAAGCAAGAGAGCCCTGAGCCTGAAGAAGAATCAGAGGGCACGGTAAACAGAACCGTGCTACTTGACAGCCCAATGGTTAGCCCGGAACTATTTAGTAATACACTTGATGCAGATATTCAGCAAAAGATTGAACTATTCGGAAGAGAACTCCTCAAAGAGTCCTACAAAGTACTGGGAGAGGATGTCGACCAAAAAATAGCCGAACTTAATGCGGCGACCTCAGCGGACGAACAAATGGCCGTCGTTGACTGGCTTGATCAGCGAATTGAGTCGATGGTTCGTGATGAATTTGAAACCATCGAGGATCTTCGCGAGCGCCAAAGCCAAGAGTTTGCCTACCAGCCATTTCGTCTATCTCCTAAAGTACTCGGTGTCTATCCCAACCTTAATGAACGTCCTACCTGCCTCGGGATATCAATCATTGCAGCCAGTTTCTTCCGACAAGCAAATGTACCCATTGTCCACGCTGGTGTTGCGATGGGCGGGCATGAACTACCTGTTTATGTGGGGCGAATCTTTACCTCGTCGCTCACAAAGAGCGCCCACGAGAAAGCGGGCGTATTGCTTCCCGACCCAGCTCAAGAAGCCATCTTGCGCACAAGTCAAAAGATGAAAGAAACCGATACCCGTGAGGATGCTCAGCATGCCGCCACCTACGCAAAGCTTATGGATGGATCATGGGTTCAATTTGACCCAAACTTTGTCGGCACGATGCGCTTAAGAAGCAAGGGGTATCTGGAAGTTTTGTCTCAAATCCATACAGAGCTTGAGGAAATGTCGCCCTTAGCTCCAGGAACCGAAGTGGTAGCAATTGCGAGTGATACGCTCCACCCTACGGCCGATATTATGTATGATGTCGTAAAAGAACTGACACCAGAATATATGAACGCTCTCCGTGGACAGGCAGCCGAGACGCTCCGCACAGTAACAGTTACTGAACTCGCAGAAACTATCTACCAAGACTGTATTAGCCCCTTCTTCAGCCCAAAAGAGGCTTCAGAGCGCATGAAGGCAGACATGCTCTACCTCGGTTTTATTGAGCGCGACATCCCAAATACGTCCGAACGCGAATCTGTTCTGCGGACCGCTTATCATAATGTATTGCAGAAATACCTTTTGTGGGGCGCAAGCCCAGAAGACTTCGTGAGCCGACTCGAAACAGATGAATCATACTTTGCAAACCGCGTCGAAGATCTAATAAACTTACCGTTTCTTATAATGGCTGCGGTTGCTAAAATTGAAGCCGAAGACTTTACCCCATGGTATGCCCACCCTCTTCTTGAAATTGGAACACCCGAGTACCGCATTGGCGCTGCAACTCTCAGCGACTTCGCACTATATTATGATTTTGAGCTTCCTCCGAGCTTTTGGCAAACTTACTGGCCGGGAAGCGCCTCCGTTATTGAGCACCTCGTTGGTGACACCTCTTTACATAGAGATTTTGCCCTCAGTTTTAACAACGCCCTCTACCACGAGCTTCACCCATTTACATCTCATAAAAATGATGGTATTATAAAGTCCTTCCTAGAGGAGAACGTTAGCAGAAGGGGCTGACATCATGGCAGTTGACGACAAAGAGCTGGACAAGCTCATCAAGCAGTCCGGCATCGGTCCTCGTACGGCGGCGCGCATGCGCAAGGCCAACGACGACCAGCGAGCAGCCGAGAAGAAGGTGGACGATGAGAGGCGTGCGGCAGAGAAGGCCGCAGCCGAGAAGAAGCCGAAGGCACGGGGTCACGGTTCGCCGTCCCCCCACATCGCCGACCTCGGCGACGACTTCTGATCACCGGCTCGCCGCCCCGGGCGGCTCGATCGGTAGACCGAGCCGCCCGGAACGCTAACTTTTCTCGGAAGATATCACTGCACCCACTTGTGGGTGCAGCTTCCATTTTGAGATCAATTTGGCGGAGGAGATGGGATTCGAACCCACGGTACACATTGCTGCATACACACGCTTTCCAAGCGTGCGCCTTCAACCACTCGGCCACCCCTCCAGGCTTATTTATTGTAAGGAAAATGCCCTATCACGCCAATATGCTGTGTGTCTATTGTTATTTCCACTTCGAACAATCTGTTGCCTAACCGTCAAATACCTACCATAATAGAGGAAATGACAAAATCTGCGAGCCCACCCCCAGTTATCGTTCTGAAGGACCTCCACAAGCGGTTCGGGATTGGTGACGCCGAACATTTTGCTATCGATGGCATTGATCTCACTATTCAAAAGGGTGAATTCATCGCTATTATGGGGCCGAGCGGCTGTGGCAAAACAACACTTCTCAACATCTTAGGTCTACTCGATAATGCCATCGAGGGTGAATACGACCTTAACGGCAAACCAATCGCCTCTCTGAGTCAACGACGCAAAGCGCGTATTCGCAGCGAAGAAATCGGCTTTGTGTTTCAGAGCTTTAACCTTATCTCTCGACTGAACGTCATCGACAATGTGGCACTTCCCCTCATATATAAGGGCATGCCAAAACTCGCTCGTATTCAAAAGGCCAGCAAGATTCTTCATAGCTTCCACCTAGGTGAACGTGAATTCTATATGCCAAACCAGCTTTCCGGGGGCCAAATGCAGCGCGTTGCCATTGCCCGTGCGCTTGTAAACGAACCGTCAATTATTCTGGCAGACGAACCAACCGGTAACCTCGACTCACACGCCAGCCACATTATTATGGAAGAGCTCTCCGACCTTCACCAAAAGGGAAACACTATTATTATGGTGACGCACAACCCCGACCTCACCACCTACGCCAGCCGTGTCATTACGATGCTCGACGGCAAAATCGATACTGACACCTTCCGCCTTCCGCTTTCATCTGACGAAAATGCCAAAAAGACACTGGGCGTGTGGGTGCCAAAGAAACCAACCGAAAAGAAGAAAAAGAAGGTCAAAGCATGAGGTCATTACTCCTCATCCACCTCCAGAATGCTCGCCAGTCTATTAAAAGTAGCCGTCTGCGCAGCTTCCTCACCATGCTCGGTATCACCATTGGTGTTGCAAGCATTACAACAATCCTTGCACTCAGCGCAGGTGCAAATCAGATCGTAAGTTCGCAAGTTGATGCATTAGGTGGAAATATTGCCGTGGTACGCCCAGGCGCACCAAGTATTGATGCTATTAATGGACTCTCAGAGGTTACCAGTGAACACCGCTTCGCTGCCAGCACCTTAACCACCTCGGACATCAAGACCATTCAAGAAATTCCTCACGTTGAAGCCGTCGCCCCTATTATGGTCTTGAGCGGTGCGGTTGTTGGCACCAACAACTCTCCGGGTAGCGCACCGATTGTCGCGACCACCCCAGAGCTCGAAACCGTCAGTGGTCTCAAAATTGCCGACGGCCAATTCCTTGACCCTAACCTGAGCGCATCGACCGCCGTGATTGGCCCGCAGCTTTCTATTGATATCTTCGGAACTGAACATTCTATCGGCCAGACCGTTCGCATTAAGGGTGAGCCGTTCACTATTATCGGTGTGTTAAAGCGAGCGAACGACCCAATCAACTACAATAATGTAGACTTTGACACCGCCGTCTTCATTAACATGGACAGCGGTCGCGAACTCAACCAAGGTGCCACGCACTTGCAGCAAATCAATGTCCAGAGCGAGTCAGTATCGCACCTTAGCGAAGTCATTACCGCCATGAATAAGGCCCTGCTTCGTAACCACCTTGGTGAGGCAGACTTTGCCGTGCTTTCAGGTACACAAATCGCCCAGCCAACCAGTCGTATCTTCACCGCTATTGCCGGCGTATCGGTGGCAATAGCCGCAATCTCCCTGATTGTTGGTGGTGTCGGTATTATGAATATCATGCTCGTCAGTGTCGCTGAGCGTACCCGCGAAATCGGCATTCGAAAAGCCCTTGGTGCTTCAAACTCCGATATCGTCGCTCAGTTCCTCATTGAATCACTTACCCTTAGTATTGGTGGTGGTATCCTGGGCTACATGGCTGGCTACATAATTGCTTTTGCCGCCAGCATCTTCCTTACCTTCGACCCGGTCCTGAACTGGCAAATCGCCGCCACGGCGCTTGCTGTGTCGCTTATTATCGGAACCCTTTTCGGACTTTACCCTGCTATTCGCGCCGCACGAAAAGACCCGATCTCTGCCCTTCGCCAATACGAATAATGCTAAGCTGAAACCATGACAGCACACGAACGTTTCTTTCAATCTCCACAGCAAATCTCTATTACCGACGAAACACCACTCGTTTTTCTTGAAGGGCCCGTTCAAGGTTCTCCGGACTGGCAAACACCGTTTGCACAGCGACTTCTTGAAGACGTTCCTGATATTGCCGTTGCGTCGCCTCGCGCACTTCCCGAGCACCAAGCAAACCTGCGGTCCGATGATCCCGAAGTAAAAGAGGCAGCGCTCGACCGACAAATCGCCTACGAAATGCTCGCTCGTCGCCTCGCCTTTCACTTTGGCGCCATTACACTTTGGTACGCTGCCCAAGATCCATCACTTCCCTACCCAGAGGGTCGCGTGTACGGCAAAACGAGTGAAAAAGAAGACAGTGAAGTATGGGGTATGATGTTCGCGTATCCGGACTATCAATTCACCGTAGGCTACGAACCAGGCTTTCGTGGACGAGCTGACGGCGACCTCGACTATGGCAATCGTAATCACGCACTGATGGAAATTAAGGAATACACCTCACTTGATGATGTATATAATGCAACGCTTGAGCAAATTGAACGCGCTAAGGCCGAGGGTCCGCGGCCAATTCACCCTTTAACTTCTCAATTAATACGACGGGCGTGGGATCAACTTGGTTCAGAATAGCCGCGTAGGTGCTTGAGAAGTCAGCCAAGATTGCGCCCCAGAGAAGCTGGGCAAGTAACGTATCGCCTTTTAGTTCGAGCGTGTAGGCGTGTGGGCGCAAGCCACTTAAAAGCCGGTCGGTGAGCTCAAAACGCTGACGGACGCGCGGTTTATCCAGAGGACTCACAATATCAAACACAGCAAATGGCTTTTCAATTGGGTGTGACACCCATCCCATAAATTCGTTGTGGTTAAACTCAGGGAATTCATTCCAAAATGCCACGTTCTTGGCCGTTTCGTTCCAGCTAATCTTCCATTTGTAGGCAAGCGGCGCGGTGAGCGGGCTGCCGTAAAAGACAGGCGTCTTCCCAATAGCCTCAAGAGCAAGCTGCTTGGCGTAGTTTTTCTCAGTCGGAACATCTGGCGTCCATTGCGCTGTTTCGTCTTCAAGCCAGCCTGAAAGCCGGTCGAGTTCTTTAAGCCACTTTCCATCAACCACTTCAAACGTTTCAAGCAATGCAAAGAGTCCGCGCAGGTTATAAATCATGGCCATGCGCGGCTGCGCACCCGACGGAAGTGCAACATGTGCGATGTGTGAGCTGGTGGCGATTTCAATAAGCTTACCACCGGATGCCAAGATCGCCAGCTGCGCACCCTTCGCCGCTGCCTGCTCAAGCGCCGACAATGTCTCCTCGGTGTTTCCTGAATAACTACTGGCAATTACCAGCGTGTTTTCGTTCACATATGCTGGCAGGTCGTAGCCGCGAATAATATCAAACGGAATCGGCAACTCCTTATTCAGCAACACTTTCACAATTAATGCCGCCAAAGCCGAACCGCCCATGCCTGTCACAACCACCGACTGTATTTCACGATCATCGTGCTCGGGGCTCGCAACCTTCGCGTCGAACGCAGCTTGTTTATATTGATTCGCAATCACCTTCAGCGCACCCGCTGGGTCGCGTTCAGAAATTACATTTACATTGTCTAAAATATCCGTCATTGTCTTCCCACCAATCTGTATATATGATACAGTATTTTTAAAGTAAGCATAAATGTTTTAACTCGAGGTGGGCTCAATGGATATTTCTCCGCAAGACAATTCAACACAACCAATTAGCGATGACCAAGAACTCGCGAAGGCTTTGGCTGGTGTTCTTCCTGAAGACGACAGTACAACTGACAACAATAATCCAAACGGTCTTCAATTTGAAGAAACTCCTGCGGCAGCTCCGGCGACACCTGCAGCTCCAGCTCCGGTAGCTGATACTCCAGCAACCGACACCCCGGCATTCACAATGCCAAGCTTCGACACCCCAGCAGCCGACCTAGCACCATCAAGCACTTCAGGTTCATCTGACCTCGATGGCATCAAGCTCGACGCCCTCAAAGAACTCCGCCCACTCATGGACAAGGTTGACCTTCCAGCGGAAGAAAAGTTCGACACCTACCTCATGCTCATCCGCAGCACCGACGACAAGACCCTCATCGCACCACTTCACACTGCTGCACAAGGTATTGCCGACGAAAAGAAGAAGGCAGAAGCACTCCTTGAGATTATTAAGGAAATTGACTACCTTTCTCGCAAAGACAGTCCAGCGGCTTAGTACAGAGGTAGGTACTTGATTTTTTAACATTTTTGTGGTATACTTTTATGTATTATGGCTATAGAGTCAACCACTCAGTTCCCAAGCAAGAAGCGCACTACCGTTGCTCACATTGATGACCGCATTGACACTGCTCACCATTCTATTGGCGAGCAGTTTTCTTCAATTAAAGAATCCCTTTCTAGCTCTGAAGTTGACCTATTCTACGATGAGCCGTCCTATTCAGCTGACGTTCTGCTAGAGCTGCCAGAACTTCCCGCTTCGAGTGCCACAAAGGAAGCTCTTTTGGCTGCTACCGATGAGCTTGTTGAAGCCCACAATGTTCGCCGTGACTACGTAGGGAGCCTTTCGCTCATCGAGCAAGCTCTCTTCTCCCCTGTCGACGACTTTTCTCTTGCCCGCTCCATAAAAGACACCTATCGAGATATTAAAATTGATGCCGAACATCCACTTCACGATGAACCTTTAGTTTCAATTCGAGACTATGGTATTGCCGGTCAGGCCTACTATTCACGTAAAAATGGCGCTACAGGCGACCCTGTCCCAGGAGTGAGTCCTGACGTGTACGTTCGTAAGTCAATGATCGACAACATCCTTCTCCTTAATCGACTCCTCGACACACCGGAAGTAACCGAATATTACGGCAAGCCTGTAGAGGTTTTCGTTGAAGAAGGTTGGCGTGACCCGGCTCTCCAGGGTTATTTGTACGAAACAGTTATTCCAAGTCTTATCCGCAAAGAATTGATCGAAGAAGGCCTTGATACCACTTTGTCACCGGAAGACTTTGAAGCTCGCGTTACTACTGAACGCAATAAAAAAATTGCCCGCCCGCCACTTAATGAAGATGACTCTCCTCCTCCTCACGCAACCGGCGCAGCGTTTGACTTCGCTATTCGGGAAAAGCAAGATAGCCTTGATATTGTGTATGACGTAAACGTCCCTATGGGCCGCAGGGTCGCCCAAATGGTAAAGCGTACCGACCCTGATTATTTCGAACATCACCCGCCTCAAGACCAAGAAGACCATGAAGCTCGGCAGAACCGTCGCGCACAGCATGCGTTACTTAAGATGGCAGGCCTCGTGCAAAACCCATCCGAGTTCTGGCACGCATCGAAAGGTGACCAGCTTTCATCTGTAGTAACCAACGATGAACCTCACTATGGATGGGCGCC
>CAZMJB010000011.1:0-23265 GCA_964566735.1 uncultured Candidatus Saccharibacteria bacterium | reverse complement strand
TTCAAAATTTCGATTAATTACTTATCTCCTCACGGCGGCAACGATCGGTCTTAAGGGCACTAGGTCACTACGAAAATATCAGTGCACGACGTTTAAAGCGCTCCCTATTCAAATGGACGGAGAGGTCTATACAATCGATGCACACTCGAAAATAAAAATAGAAGCGGTGCGACGCAACCTTCGCTGCGTGCTGTAATATATACTTAAAAAATGATTGCGCTTTTTTCACACGCCGGACACTCCCACGACCCAACCGAAGCAGCGCATGGGGCTGCAGCGTCAATTGATCTGACGTTGGTTATTCTGATCCTTGCTGCAGGCGTGGCTACTGTTGCTGGAGTTGTAACCTATATGCTTGTCAGTCAAAAGCAGAAAAATGCTGCAAAAGCTCCTGAAGACAAAGTCGCCAAATGATAAAATACCGCCCGAGAATGGGCGGTATTTTTGTATAGAGACTATACTTTTTGAGCTTTACGCTTTGCAGCCTTTAGCTTCTTCTTACGTGCGCGCTTGATGTCGGCGCCGTGCCAGTTGCGGTGTTTTGCCATGAACTTCCTTTTCTAATACTCTGGAGTAGTATACTCGACTACTGTAAATTTTGCAATCAGCCGCTTAGGTTTCTTGGTCTTGGTCTTCAAGCTCTTCGCGCGTATCTTCGGATTGTTCGAGGTCGGGATTTTCGTTATCCTCCATGTGTTCTCGACGCTCGGCGGCGTCGACGTGGAGGGTTTCGGTCATATCCTCGTTTTCTTCAACAAGAATAAGGTCGATTTCTTCATCGTCATCATTGAGGCTGTCTTGGAATTGGCGTGGTTCGTAATCGTCTATCCTATCCATCCGCACCTCCCTACTGCAGTAACTGCGTTGTTCGCTTTGGTAGCTGCGCGCGAATGTGGTCAATAAGCCCAGAGCTGAGCGTGTCTTTGAGCGCATCCCAGGCGGAAAGTAACTGTACTTTCGCCCGTGGCTCGTCGACCTCCTGAACTTCCATGAATTGCTCGAAAAGATCTTGGTGGCTATTGTGCTCGGTTGCGTAAACGGCGAGCGCCAGGTCTTTGAGCTCTTCAGGGAGTTGACTGGCAAAATTCCAGCGCTGCCCTTCCGTTAAGTGAACCGCCAAAACCGCGACGGTTCCATCGAGCGCATCTTTTGATTCGGTGTCCGAGAACCCCGAGTAGTGCTGCACTGTTTTAATAAGTTCGCGATACTTCATAACTGTCCCCCTCCCTTACTTATACATGTATAACTATAGGCCTGAAATCTGAGATGATTCTGAAGATGACGAGTGATTATAATAAGACTCTGAAGGATGAGCTTCGCGCAGTTTTGAACCAGCCGGCAGCGATTACACAAACGACGCGCATCGGTATTAGCCAAGCGAAAGATATGCCGTGGCGCTTTTACATTACCGGCAATCCGTATGTTTCAAAAACCACATAGGCTAGAAGTCAAATAAATCGTCGAAGAACGATTCGCGCTTCTTCTTTTTATGGTACTGCTGAGGGTGTTGCCCGTGACCATACGACTCTTTTTGTACAGGTGCCTGTTGGTCGTAGTGAGGTCGCGATTCTTGGTGCTGCGGAGTTGAGTGTAACTGGGCTGACCGCTCGATAATTTTGTCGAGTTCTCCCCGGTCTAGCCACACTCCCCGGCAGGTCGGACAGTAGTCAATTTCTATTCCTTGTCGGTCGCTCATGATGAGCACGGTGTTGTCGTTTGGGCAATTCATGTATGTACTTTATAAGAGTTCGCTGAGAACAGGCTGTAGAAGACAAATCGCTCAAAGTGCGTCATACTATAAGTAATGAGTTCCCGACAAAAATATGCTTTCCACCGTAAAGACGATGATGAATTCCTCGGTTATATCGTTGAAGACACTTCGGGTTGGCAGGCGCAAACTATTTTTGGCTATACTATTGCACGCACGGAAAGCCGCGAAGACGCAGAGCGAATCTTAAAAGAACAAGGGCTGATGTATTTGACCGGCGTCTGGCAATACTTTGATAAAGAAGACGGTGATTGGTTCCCCTGCATTATTAAAGAAGCCTACGAGCATCGGGTTATAGTGATTCGCACCAATGAGATGGGTTATCAAGAGCCTGACGACGGTAAATTCGTCACGATCCAGAAACCAACCGAAAACGTTCTTATTAAATCGAGTTAATACGTTTTTCGAGCGCGTTTTTAGTGGTATTGGCACCAAACGCGAGCTGACCTGGCTCGAGTTTTCGACCTTCTGAAAGAGTACCAATAATGAGCGGGTCAAACCCTATTGTGTCGATAAATGCTGTAACCTGCTGCACTGCACTTTCGTCATCTCCGGCCACTGCGATAGCTTTTCTGCCCTCGCTGCCCTGTGGTTTTGGGTTGTCGTGGAGCTCGTGGTAGCCCATATGGCTTAGTGCCTTAATGACATGCGATGCATTCAAGAAGGCCTGAACATGTTCACTTGATGAAACGTCGTCCGGAACCGTATCTTCGCGCGGTCCATCGACTTCATCCCAGTAGTTCATGGCATCAATCACAATCTTTCCTTCGAGTGAATCTTTAGGGATGGAACGGAACTTACTTAATGGAAGCGCCAAAATAACGATGTCGCTTTTTTCAGCAGCCTCTTCTTTCGCAACGGCTACCGCACCCGGTGCAAGAATCTTCGTGGTGAGGTTAATTTTTGCAGGGCTTCCCGAGGCCGCGAGGTACACCGTATAGCCAGCTTTTAGTGCAAGCTGTGCAAGGACAATGCCGACTTTGCCGGCTCCAAGAATCCCCACTGAGTTAATCTGCATGGTGTATTACTTTTCTTCCTCGGCAAGGAGTTCACGGACGCGCGGTATCACTTCTTTGGCGTAGAGTTCAATTGAGGTAAGGCGCGCACTCGCTTTTTGTGGACCTTGGCCGTATACCATATCAAATCGCGTGACGTCGAGGACTTTCATAGCGTGAGCGATTTTCTTCGCCACGGTTTCGGGCGAGCCAACATAGAGCGAGCCGTTGTCGATCTCATAATTAAACTGCTCTTTTGTGTATGGTGGCCATCCGCGGGTTTTACCAATACGGTCCCAGCTCGTTTTAAATGCTGGCCAGGCAAGACGACGCGCTTCTTCGTCAGTTGCGGCAACGAGTCCTGGAGAGTGCATACCTACGGGGTGTGCGGTGGTGCCGAGGTCTTTGGCTGCGTGACGATACAATTCAACATACGGCGCAAAGCGGTCTGGTGCGCCGCCAATGATGGCAAGAACCAGCGGAAAGCCGTAGCGAGCTGCACGAATAACAGACTCAGGAGATCCGCCCACGCCAACCGCAACGTCAAGTCGTCCAGAGTCGGTTTTTGGGAAGACATCGGCATCCTTTAGCTCAGGACGGGTTGTTCCTTTCCAGCTCACCGGTTTTTCATCAAGGAGCTTCGAAAAGAGCTCGACCTTTTCTTCAAATAGGACTTCATAGTCACGAAGGTCAAAGCCAAAAAGTGGAAACGATTCGGTGAATGAGCCGCGACCCAAAATAACCTGCGCACGGCCATTCGAAAGTGCATCAACTGTGGCAAAACGCTCAAAAACACGCACTGGGTCATCCGAACTTAACACGGTCACGGCAGATGCGAGCTTAATATTTTTCGTACGCGTTGCAATACCAGCAAGAACGGTTTCGGGGCTAGAAATAGAAAAGTCAGATCGGTGGTGCTCCCCTATGCCGATGATGTCGATGTCTAGTTGGTCGGCAAGCACCGCTTCATCAACTACATGGCGAATTGCTTCGGCGTGACTAAAGAGCCGACCCTCATCAGTTGTGGGGAGGTCGCCAAACGTATCGATACCAAAGCTATAATTTTTGCTGTTTTTAACCGGCTTTTTGTCTGCCACGGGAGACCTCCTTATTTGCTATACTTTATATAGTATATAGCACTTGGTAAAAATCATCAACCGAGGTATCATGGGAAGCATATGCGTGATGATAAAAAGCGGTTCTTAAAGCGAAGTATTCAAGTTTTTGCATCCAGCTTTTTTGCCGTTGCGGTCATTGGCGTTTTCATTTTTGTGACACAGGGTCGCGAAATCCCTGTACTCGACCCAAGTGGCACCATCGCACAACAACAATACGTCCTTATTCTTATTACAGTTGGACTTGGCGTGTTTGTGGTGGTACCAGTATTTATTTTGCTGTTTGCGATCGCCTGGAGATACCGCGCGGGTAATAAAAAAGCGCGCTACGACCCTGAGCTTGAGGGCAATCGCGGGCTCGAGTTTTTGTGGTGGGGTATCCCCTTCCTGATCATTATTGCGCGTGCGGTGATTACACACATTTCAACACACGCCCTCGACCCGTACAAGCCGCTCGAGTCAGACAAAAAGGCAGTTTCGGTGCAGGTTATCGTTATGAAATGGAACTGGCTCTTTATTTACCCTGAATCTGGTACTGCAACACTTAACTATATGAATATTCCAGAAAAGACGCCAGTTAACCTGTCTATTACCGCTGATTCGCCTATGAATACTTTTTGGGTTCCGGCACTCGCGGGGCAGGTCTACGCTATGTCTGGTATGACCTCAAAGCTCCACCTTATGGCGGACGAGACGGGAACCTATAATGGGTCGACAACCAATATTAGTGGCGAGGGGTATTCAAAGCTTCGCTTTAAAGTGTACTCAATCAATGAAGCCGACTTTAAGACTTGGGCAGAAAAGGCTGCGCATTCAACCGAACCGCTTACCGTCCGTGATTACGAGCGCATTACTGAATACGAAGAAAGTAAGCCTGAAACAACCTACAAATTACTTGCTCCAGGCCTTTATGATGAGGTTATAATGAAGTACATGAGTTCACACGGTGAAGGGATGGGCCACTAATGCCAGAGGGTTGGACTGAATTTGTCTTTGGTCGCTTAACGTGGCAAGATTTCGTGCACGAGCCAATTATGGCTGGTGCTGGTATTGGTATGATTGTGGCACTCGTTGCTGTATTGATTGGCCTGACGGTCTTTAAAAAGTGGAAGTGGCTCTGGAAGAACTGGCTGACTGCCCTTGACCCGAAAAAGATCGGTATTATGTACGTTGTGGTGTCGGTAATTATGCTACTTCGCGGCTTCGCCGATGCGCTATTAATGCGCGCCCAGCAAGCGACCAATAACGGACTCCCCGTTGAAATCCTGAACGCCGATCACTTCCAACAAATCGCCTCGGCTCACGGCTCCATTATGATTTTCTTCGTGGCAATGGGGCTTATTGCGGCGCTGTTTAACCTGTTAATTCCCCAGCAAATTGGGTCGCGCGACGTCGCTTTTCCGTTCCTTAACTCGGTGAGCTTCTGGCTGTTTACCGCCGGTATGATCCTGATTAACGCGCCAATGATCGTCGGTGAATTCTCGAATGCTGGTTGGCTCGCCTACCCGCCACTTTCAGGCCTTGAATACAACCCAGGAACAGGTGTCGACTACTGGATATGGAGCCTGCAGATAGCCGGTATTGGTAGTTTGCTGTCGGGTATTAACTTCTTCGTGACGATACTTAAGATGCGCGCCCCGGGTATGACCCTTATGAAAATGCCGATTTTTACCTGGAGTGCGCTCGGAAGCACGCTCCTTATTATGGCGGCCTTCCCTATTCTTACCGTTACTCTTGGTCTACTTTCACTCGATCGCATGATTGATACGAACTTCTTCACCAGTACCCTTGGGGGTAACCCGATGCTCTACATTAACCTGATATGGGCATGGGGACATCCGGAAGTCTATATTTTGGTGCTGCCGGCGTTTGGTATCTTCTCAGAGGTCGTGGCGACATTCTCGGGCAAGAAGCTGTTCGGCTACACCTCAATGGTGTGGGCGCTCATGGCCATTACCGTGCTTTCGTTTACCGTTTGGCTGCACCACTTCTTTACCATGGGGGCGGGCGCGGATGTTAACACCTTCTTTGGCATTATGACGATGATTATTGCCATACCAACGGGTGTGAAGGTCTTTAACTGGATATTTACGATGTATCGAGGCCGGGTGCGCTTTACGACGCCGATGCTCTGGTTCATTGGGTTCGTGGTTACCTTCACGATCGGTGGGCTTACCGGTGTGATGATGTCGGTACCAGCGGCCGACTTCCAGTTCCACAATAGCCTCTTCCTTGTGGCTCACTTCCACAACATGATTATCGGTGGCGTGCTGTTCGGTGCCTTCGCTGGGTTCACCTACTGGTTCCCTAAGTTCACTGGTTTCATGCTCAACGAACGTATTGGTAAATGGGCGTTCTGGTCATGGCTCATTGGGTTTATTCTTGCCTTTGCGCCACTGTACATTCTTGGATTTATGGGTGCGGTGCGTCGTCTCGACAGCTACGACCCATCACTTGGCTGGCAAGGGCTCTTCATTGTTGCGGGCGTCGGCGTGGCGATTATTGGGCTCGGCGTTTTCTTCCAGGTACTCCAGCTTGTCGTAAGTATCATTCAGCGCAAGAAGAACCGCGTTGGACCAGACCCTTGGAACGCGCGAACCCTTGAATGGTCAACCCACACGCCAGTTCCTGAATACAACTTCGCGGTGATTCCTGAGGTAACGACTCGCGATGCATTCTGGGAAATGAAAAAGCACCCTAAGAAAGCCAAGCCAGTCTATACAGATATTTGGGTTCCGAAGAATTCAAGCGTCGGTGTGATCATTGGTGCCCTCGCAATGAGCTTTGGTATTGCGGCAGTGTGGCACGTCTGGTGGCTCTTGTGGCTCAGCTTGTTCGCAACCATTATCGTGTTGATTCTCAAACTTACTAATGATGATGTTGACCGAAAGATGACCGCGGAAGAAATCGCCGAAGAGGAAGAAAAGTACGAGAAACAAACACTAAAGGAGCAAGCAGCATGAACCGGGCCCAAGAAGAACTAGCCGTTTTTAGCCGCAAGTCGCTTGGCTTCTGGATTTACCTGATGACCGACTGTATTTTGTTCGCAACGCTGTTTGCGACTTTCGCAGTGCTTCGTACGGCAACCGCCGGTGGTCCTTCAGGAGCTGACCTATTCGACCTTAACTTCGTGCTTGTTGAAACGATGTTGCTTCTTGCGAGTAGCTTTACGGTCGGACTTGCGATGCTTGGTGCGGAGCGCGGCTTTAAGAAGCAGTCTATTGCGTGGCTCATGGTAACATTCCTGCTCGGTGCCGCCTTCCTTGGGATGGAGATCTGGGAATTCAACCACCTTATCCACGAGGGACACGGGTGGCAACAGAGTGCCTTCCTGTCATCGTACTTTGTGCTTGTGGGAACGCACGGGCTTCACATTGCGGTTGGACTTATTTGGATGCTGGTCGTCATTTACCGTCTGGTGCAACGCAACTTTAAGGAAACTGATGTGCGTCGCTTATCACTGCTCAGCCTGTTTTGGCACTTCCTCGATATCATTTGGATCTTTATCTTCAGCTTCGTCTACCTAATTGGAGGTCTGTCATGAAAAAGCCTGAGCTTCACACCCGACACTCACCGGTTGCTTACCGTTCGTACGTTGTAGGGTTTATTCTGTCGGTGATTACGACGCTGCTTGCCTACTTCTTTGTCGTAAATGAACTATGGCCTACACAAACGCTGATCTACGTGGTGCTGGCTATTGCTGTGGTGCAGCTTGTTGTTCAGGTCGTCTTTTTCCTTCACATTGGTCGTGGAAGTCGCTGGAAGTTGATTACTTTCCTCTTTACGGTGCTCGTGGTCGCTATTGTGGTTGTTGGGTCAATCTGGGTGATGGACCACCTCAATCACAATATGATGGACATGAATCCGGAAGAGCAGCGCCAGTACATGCACGAGAACCAGGGTCTGTAGTGGAGCGTCACACAAAGTCCTATCTTCAGCTTATTAAGCCTGGTATTACACTTAGCAACACACTGAGCGGTGCTGCCGGCTTCTTTTTGGCGGCAAGTACCGTTCCTTTTAGTTGGAGTGCGCTCGTAGGAGCACTAGGCGGCATTGCGGCCGTCATTGCTTCGGCCTGCGTCACTAATAACATTATTGACCGCGATATTGATAGGCGCATGAAGCGCACGTCAAAACGTGCAGTGGTCAGTGGAACGATCAATCTTTCTAAGGCGATTGTGTTTGCGATTATTCTAGGGCTTATTGGCTTTACGCTGCTGATTACTCTTACGAACATCCTTACCTTTATTCTGGGTGTCATCGCCTTTGTTTGGTATGTTGTCATTTACGGTATCGCTAAGCGTACCACGCCGCTCAGTACTATTATTGGTGGGGTTCCGGGCGCACTGCCACCTGTCGCTGGCTACACTGCGCTCACCGGCTCACTTGATGTAACGGCGATCCTTTTGTTCTGTATTCTTTTCTTCTGGCAGCTGCCGCACTTTTACGCAATTTCAATGTTCCGTCAGTCAGACTACGCGAGCGCCGGGCTTCCAGTTTGGGCGGTTCGGTACGGTATGAAAAGTGCAAAGGTACAGATTTTCGTATCGGTTATTTTGTATGCAATTTCTGCAAGCCTTCTCGCGGTCTTCGGCTACACCGGTATCGTGTATCTCGTCGTTTCTTCGGTGCTTTCAACCTACTGGATTTATAAGGGCATTTCGCTGTACCGTAAAAAAGATGATGTCGCCTGGGCGCGCGCGATGTTCGGCGTCTCCTTAGTCGTGCTGCTCGCGATGATCGTGCTTATTTCTATCGGCGGATATTTACCATAGTGGTATACTAAGCTTATGATTTTATTACTCCACATTCTCATCGCAGTTACGAGCATCGGTGTTGCATCATTTACCTTCTTTAAACCAAGCATTAAGCGCCTCGGCACAAGCTACGGGCTTATTGTGGCAACAGTAGCCAGCGGTACGGCGCTGCTTATCATGAACCCAAGTAACTTGCTTCATACTTGCCTTTCTGGGCTTTTCTATGTGACGGTTGTTTCAATCGTGACTATTGCGACACATGTGCGTGCGCGTAAGCTGATTCAAGAATCAGTTGACCAATAAGTCTTAGGGAGAATTAAATACCGCGCACCATTTGATGCGCGGTATTTTTATTGCAAGTGTCTTACTCTTCACTGGTTCGCGGTTGCGGAATAAAGACAGCCTCTTCACGAATGCGTTGTGCACGCCAGACGCCAAGTGCTTGCCCGAGGGGTAGAATGTCCTTATACCCGATGAAGTCAGCAGCTTGACGGATGAGCGCGCCCATCCAGCCACCGAAGCGGATCCACTTATATTCGAAGATTGCCCAGTTTTCACCAACCGGCACCACGACTGGTGGTTGCTTTGCCTTGTACTGCTTCTTCGACTTCTTAAGAATTTGTTTTGCAACATAAATTCCGTCGTGGAGTGCAGTTTGAGCGAGGCCACCAAATGGCGTGACGGCATTGTCACCAATCACGTAAATGTGTTTGTCGGCACGCATGTGCTTGTCGACGATTACCCGACCGTTTGGCGCGAGGTTGAATTGTTTGTCGTTGGCTTTGAAGAATGGGTTATTACTGACGCCCGATGTCCAAATGACAGTGTGGCTTTTAATAGCGCGGCCGCTGACGATAAGGCTGTCGGCGGTTTCGGCTTCAACCTTCTTGTTGAGCTCTACATGAACGCCAAGCTTCTTCAGACGCTGCAACACGAGGGCGCTGGCCTTCTCTGACATGCGTGGAAGTACGCGTGGTGCCGCTTCGATAATGCTAATAGTCGTCCGAGGCTCTGGTTGACGGTATTTTTTCTTCAAATGCTTAAGGTACGCGCCAAGTGACGAAGCGAGTTCGGTTCCGGTTGGACCGGCACCAATGATAAGGTAGTGCGAGTCGGCACCGTTTGGTGTGCTGAATTGTTGCAGTAGGTGTTGTCGAAGACGATTAATTTCTTCGTGCGACTTAATGCCGTATGCGTAGTGGTCGAGGCCTTCGATGCCAAAGTACGTGGTGACCGAACCAAGTGCAAGAACAAGTGTTTGGTATTCGTGCTTTGCGCCGGTAGCGGTTTTAATAATGCGCTTTTCTTTATCAAGTGTAGTGACGGTGTCGATGATCACATCAACATTGTCGTGGTTTGCAAAGATCTCACCGAGTGGCACCCAAGATTGAAGACGACTCCCTCCCGTGGCGGTGCTGTAGAGCGCCGGGTAATACTGAAAATCAGCCTTGTCACTGATAAGCGTAACGCGGACTTTCTTGTTTTTTGATAGTTCTAGGGCAGCTTTTACGCCGCCGAAGCCTCCGCCTACGACAGTAATATGCATACGGGAATCCTGTTTATGTTTAAAAATTATATTTGTATGATACACTAAGCCCAACGAAAGGAGAAGACTACTATGGTACATAACAAGCATCTCTGCACATGGTCAGGCTTCATCCAGCGTCGCCGCTCACTATAGCGGTGTTTTCTTTTGCTTGATGGTATAGCCTGAATAAGCCACAAACCGATCGCCGCTCCCCTTTTTAACTTTGTCAAAATGGAGCGATTACTATGAGCGAGACTCTTTCTTCGATTGAATTTACTAACACAGTGACATCCGCTGAGGCGCTGCACGCAGTTGCCGAAGAGGGTGCGATTGCAATTCACAATTTCATCCCCCACCATCACTTACAGCGTGCAGCGCGCGTACTCACGATGGCGGATTGGGAGAATGATAACAACCCAAATAATGAAAAAGTCGACCGAGACCATGACCTTGTGAAGTATGGCTTCGAAGCCAGCCAGTACTGGCCTGTGGCGAGCTCGAGCGGAGGGTTTGCGCCTGAACCGGTGTATCAAATTGCACGAAAAATATCCGACTTTGTCACACGAGCGCCTGAAGCCCACTGGAATGCGAACGAAATTATGGGTATTCGCTATAACCCCGAAGGCTATATCGAAAAACATCGCGACTACGCCTGGGCTCTTGGGTATGTGGCGGTGCTGACGGTGAGCGGCTCACAGGCATTCTATTTCGAACGTGATAATGGCGAAGAAGCGCGCCTTGATATGCTTCCGGGAACATTAACCCTAATGCGTGGGTTTCAGGCGGATTCAGACAAGCCGCGCCCTTACCATTGGGTAGAACCTGCTACAGAAGAGCGGCTGGCGGTGTCGCTTCGTGAAGTAACGCGCCCGTGGGATCGATAATTTATAACGAAAAGAGCCCGACGCTGCAACGAATGACTCGTCGACAGAATAAGCTGTCGGGTCTCTTCGGTGCAGGTCGGGCTTGGCCCTTGCTGGCACTAGGCGGCGATGGTCGCCGCGTCGTCGATAGAAGGAGCAGATGAGGTGATGACGGACGGGTCGAGCATGACGCCGAGGGCGAACAGCTCGACACCATCTTCGGTGCCGAGGCGGTGGTCGTCAGTGACCTGCTCGGTTCCGTCATCGAAGTCGAAGTGGAAGCTGCAAGCGACTCGTTCCGGGGTGCCCATCACGAACTGCTGTAGCGACGCCGCCATCGTGTGGGCATCTTCGGTGTCCATCCGTTCTGTCGAGAAGCTGATCTCGACAGTGTAGTGACCACGGCTGTGTTTCGAGGTCTCGGTGACGATACAGCGTTCTCCGTAGAGAGACTGGATCAGCACGCGGTGTTCGATCGCAAGCCGCTTGATCTCGTCGCAGATTTCGTTCTGGATGCGACGAGCCTGCCACTTGAATCGTGTCCGTACCAGGAGGCCCGGCAGGTTTGCAGAGAGCTTCACTCCCTGCGACTTGGCGACGGTGTCGCCAAGAGCGGATGGTACCGCTTCAGACTCCATTTCTTCCTCATTTCTTGTGTCTAGGTGGGGCCTGCTCTTGTTATATCAAATTTGAGAATTTTTTCAATATGTGCTATAATAGGGGTAATTGCATCCGAATGGATACCGCTATGGTCCTCAGAGGTTTTGAGAAACCCAGAAAAGAACTGTAGATATGAAAAGGTTCTCGCTGTTCGTCTGCAGCGACAACATATCTACAATTAACCCCAGAAAGGGGCTACTGCCTTTATGGCCTACCGAAATACATCAAGTTCAAACTCTAACCGTTCAGCACGCCCAAGCGGCAACCGCCAAGGTGTTCGCTCTTTCCGTCCAGGAAAGGGTCCACGTGGCAATGGTGGCTCACGTAGTGGTGGCAAGCGCACCGGTGCTTATATCCACCCAAGCAAGTTTATTAACCGTGCTAAACCACAAGCTGAAGAAACTCCGTACGAACCAACCCACCTGTTCACGGACTTTAGCTTTGTGCCAAAACTTCAAAGTAACATTGAATATAAGGGCTACACCGCGCCAAGTGCCATTCAGGACCAAGCGATTCCTCACGTACTCGCTGGCTCTGACGTTATAGGCCTTGCCAACACGGGTACCGGTAAGACTGCTGCCTTCGCACTTCCAATTATTGAGCGTCTTGCAGCAAACCCTGAACTTAACTCAGTGCTTATCGTTGCGCCGACTCGTGAGCTCGCACAGCAAATTGACGAACAATTCCGTGCCTTTTCATATGGCATGAAGCTCTTCTCTGCACTCGTTGTTGGTGGTACAAACATCGACCGTCAAATTCAGCAACTACGCCGTGGTCCACATGTCATTATTGGTACCCCAGGACGTCTTCGCGACCTTATGAAGCGTAAGGTGCTGAAGCTCAACTTCATCCGTACACTCGTACTTGACGAAGCTGACCGTATGCTCGACATGGGATTCATTAACGACATCATGGCTATTGTTGAGGAGACGCCAAAGGACCGCCAAACACTGTTCTTTAGTGCTACTATTACTCCTGCTATCGAAAAGCTCGTCCACACCTTCCTTCATGACCCAAAGACTGTTTCTGTACGTACTGCTGACACGAGCGAAAGTGTTGACCAAGACGTCGTTGAAGCAGGTGGAAAAGAAGAAAAGCTTGATACACTTTTGAACCTTCTTAGTAATGAAGAGTTTGAAAAGGTGCTTGTATTCGGTGAAACTAAGTTTGGCGTACAGCGCCTCTCTGACCACCTTGAAAAGAGCGGTGTTCCTGCAACGGCTATTCACGGCAACAAGTCACAGTCACAGCGCCAACGTGCTCTTAAGGCCTTCAAGGACAACAAAGTACGTGTCATGGTTGCAACCGACGTTGCTGCCCGTGGACTCGACATTCCTAACGTGAGCCACGTGATTAACTTCGACCAACCACAAACCTACGAAGACTATGTGCACCGTATCGGTCGTACTGGTCGTGGTGGTGCAACCGGTAAGGCACTGACCTTTATCGACCGTCGCTAAGACGAGCCTCATTGACTTGACGCCATAAAAATTGTAGAATAACTACTATTGTGTTGAGCCCTTCGCTGTTTTCTGAAAGGTTCCGCAAGGACTTTTGAGAAAACAGTACCGTCCCTATCGAGGAGTTTTCGTGTACCTGAAGAACGATCAGTTCGATTCCATTTGTCGTTGCTACGGCTACCCCACCAAGAGCCCTCGCATCGCTTTCCGCGACGACGGCACGTCGACGGTCCGCCATCTCGTGCGCGATGTGATTCACGACTACCGCGCGGGCAAGCTCGACCGCGAAGGTATGCGCGTCATTCCCGTTCTCGGGAACTATCGGGCGCGCATCTCGACTGTGAACCCCCTCGTGGTGGAACTCGGGGGTGTGCATCTCGGCGCTGAACCGCGGGCTCTGACCAGCATTCCGGTGAATGGAGGCATTCACCTGTTGCCCACCATGGGTACGCTGGCCGTTCAGACGCGCGAGACGTTCGGACTGAGCGACGAGGATGCTCGCTTCGTGATGATGTCCACGCGACGTCTCGTCTCGGGGTACTACGCGTACTCGCAGGAGCACCACATCGCATCACCGATGATGCTGCTCGACGAGTTCGTCATGACCCCGCTGGCAGCGGTCGGCATCGATCGCATGGTGCTGACGCACTAGCGCACAGCTCGGTCAGTTTTCTCAAAAGCACAAGCCGGCCACCCCTTCGAGGGTGTGCCGGTGCTTTTGTTTATATATGGGTAAAATGCGAGGCAATGGCGACGGTGATAATACCCGCAATCAGAAGCAATGGTTGCCAATCAAATAATTTTTTACGATTGTGGTTTTCGTGGAGTGATGGAATGATGTCGCTCAGAGCAACATAGAGCAAGAACCCTGCACTGAGACCGAAAATAACGCCGAGTGGCAGGCTGCTGGTCTGTCCGATGTAAAAGGTTGCGATAGCTGCTCCAGTTGCGGCAAGTGAGCTGAAGATATTAGCAAGTAACACCTTTTTACGACTTACCCCTTTTGCAAGAAGCGCGCCAAATTCACCAATCTCTTGAGGAATTTCGTGTGCCGCAACGGCGAGTGTCGTCACAATACCGGTTGGAATGCTAATGAGGAATGCGGCAGCAATCGCGACGCCATCAAGAATGTTATGCAGGGTGTCGCCAATAATGAGCAGCGAGACGCCCGGGTCTTTTTCTTCATGTTGGTGGTGATGGTGAAACCAACGAATAAAACGCTCTGCCAGGAAAAACAAAACAATACCGACTAAAACGGAAATAAAGAGCGTTTCTGGATCCCCTTGCTCGACACCTTCCGGAAGAAGGTCGAGAAAGACGGCTGCCAGCAGTGCACCAGCCGCAAACGGCATGCCAAAACGAGCAAAATTCTTTGCCACTTTCTTGTTAACAAGTAAGAGTGATGCGAGACTCAGTGATACAATGCCACCGATAAGACTGAAAATGATGATGTAGGTTAATGTGCTCACGTTCTCTAGCATACCGTGCTTTGGGTAATAATGAAATGCGGGTATATACTGAAAGCATAACAAGGAGGCGTATATGTTAGACTTCGAAGGACTGAACTACTGGGCCATTGCCATAGCTTGGCTTGTCACTGTGGCAATTGGAGCGTACTGGTATTCACCGGCTGGGTTTGGAAAGCTCTGGGCGAAGCTGAGTGGCGTCAATCACATGGAGCTCCCTGAAAAAGAAGCAACGCAGTCGCTCCTGGCGGTAGCCGTGAGTAGCGCGCTGCAGGTGTTCGCGCTCGCTGTGCTGCTTCATTCGCTTGGTGTCGAATCAATTCTTAATGGTGTGCTGATTACCCTCTTTGTATGGTTTGGGTTTACAGCGCTTACAACAATCGGCAATACCCTGTATCAGCGACTTGGGTGGAAATTTTGGTGGCTCAACGCCAGCTTCTTCCTTGTTGTGATGACCCTCAGCGCTATCGTTCTTTCTGCGTGGCGCTAACTACCGCTTTTTCTTGACTGAAGGGTGCTCCGCAAGGAGCGCCTTTATTTCTTGTAATTCTTTTTGCATCCGTTTAAGGGAAGCGTCATTTCCTGTCGAAGCTTCGCTGCTTTTTGACGCGGGAAGGAATTTATTAGCCAGGAATCCGGTCACGACACCAAACAATCCAACACCGACAATCATCACGAAACTTGCAAAAATGCGACCGGCATTTGTAACTGGGTACTGATCACCATACCCTACCGTCGCAATCGTCACAATAACCCACCACATGGCATCGGAGGCGCTTGTAATATTTGCCCCCGGCGCATTCATCTCGAGTATTAGGATGCCGACACTGCCAAACTCGAGTAGCAGGATAATGATAAAAAGCACCAGTAGTACGGCCGCTGAGGCGATGTTATTACTGAAGCCGCGAACAATCGTTTGTATACCATGGCGACGAACAATCCGAACTGTCTGAATAAGACGGAAAATCCTTAAAATGCTTGATACGGTAAACGGAAGACTTGCCAAAAGATCGGCCCAGCCGTAGTTTCGGAAGAAGTACTGCCTTTTGTTTGGTGCGGTAAAGAAACGTCGTAAAAAGTCAATGAAAAACAGGCCGCTAATAAGGAAGTTGATAGCTTCGAGTGTAATAAGAAACGCTTCATTTTTTACAAAGAAAAAGAGAGCAATATTGACCAGCGATAGTATGGTCACCGCAGAAATAAAAAGCTCGTAGGGTGTAATGACTTTCTCTTTGCGTTCCTTTTTGTGTCGCTGAAAGATAGTAAGTCGTTTTCCCATAGTACCTCCTATTGAAGTGCCGATGTAAGGCGTGCGATGCTATCAAGGAAGCTTTGCCAGCCACTACGCTTCATCCAGGTTTCAAGTCGAATCCGTTTACTGTACTTCAAAAGATTATTATGATGTTTCACCAAGGCCTTTGCGGTGGCAACGTCGTAAACCGCTAGTGTGCATTCGTGGTTGAGTTCAAATGAGCGGATGTCCATGTTACTCGAGCCGATAATAGCGACTTCGTCGTCAATGGCGATGAATTTTTCGTGCACAAGTTGCGGCTTTTTGTAGAGTGAAATGGTAATGCCGGCTTTGACAAGTTCCTCGTAGTACGAGCGCTGTGCATGGCCTACCATCCACTGGTCCATTGCTTCAGAGTTTAGTATCGATACTTTCACTCCTCGAAGGGACGCCGAAAGGAGTGCATTGAGTAGTGATTCATCGGGCACAAGGTACGGGTTGGTAATGGTAACTGATTTCTCTGCGCTATGAATGAGCGATACGAAGAACTTCAAGTTATTTTCGTAGGTATAGCCAGGACCGCTTGGAATCACCTGCGCGATCTGGGCACCCTTAGCCGATGGAATGGAGTTTGTCATGAAGTCCTTGAGGATTTCGTTCGACTCACAGTACCAGTCGCTGGCAAACACCGCCGCAGCCTCGTTGACTGATGGTCCCTGGAAATGCGCGACAAGTTCAATATAACTAATGTCATCTTTGCGATGGTAAGTTTTATCAATAAGGTTGAGCGACCCGATGTATGCGTCAGTGTTGTCAATTACCACAATCTTACGGTGGTTACGAAGATCGGGGCGATTATATTTGGCAAAGTGAAGTGTTAATGGAAGCATTGAGTGCCATCGAACACCAATTTCGGTCAGGCGCCTTTTCATTTTTCTGTAATTTGGATACTTTTTTGAACCAAGGTAATCAAAGAGAACGTATACTTTCACTCCCCTCTTTACGGCATCTTCCATTGCTTTAAAGAACGCTTCGGTGGTGGCGTCGAGGGCAATGGCAAAGAACTCAACGTAGACATATTCTTTTGCGTGGTGAATGTTGAGCGTCATTTTATGAATGAGGTCGTCATAGCCACTGTGAATGGTGACGGTATTACCTATGGTTGGCGGCATGTCGGTCAGCGACTCAGCGAGCTTCGCCTTATAGTTATACGGTTCTTTAATGCGCGCAATCAGGCCGGCATTTCTAAGGTTTTTGGTGTACTGCCTAAACATCGCCATAATTTGCTGCTGATTATAACGACGTCGCCTCGAAAGCTTCGTGCTTCCAATAGCAAAGAACAGCATCGTGCCAAGCAGCGGGATGATATAGATGAGGAGCAACCAAGCGGTGGCGGCGGTTGGTTTGCGGTTTTTAGGAATGTAGACCAGCAGCCATATGCGAATAATCAGGTCAATGAAAAAAATGAGAAAAATGATTACTGCCGCGACTGTTGAGCTGGCGTCATCCTGTGTCATAGCTTAAAGTGTACCACTTAGTAGATTTTCTGACTATTGAACAGAATCACCCACTGGTCAAGTGATAGCCGCGAGGGCGAGGCGCCCGGTTGTTGCCCGATGACATTGAGGGGCATTTTGGCGAGCTTCTTAGGGTCTGAAAAACATTGGATCGTGAACTGCGTGTAGGCACTGAGGCGATTTTTTGCCACAAGGGGCTGAGGGCGCTTAATCATTTCGATACATACGGTGTCGACGGCTGGGTGCGGCCAGAAGTCAGTTTTACGAAGGCTTTTCATAATTTTTACTTTATATTCGACACCAAGGAGCATGCCAAGCTGACCGGTAAAGTGAGAAGTGTCAGTGGCGATGAGCTTTCGGCCGAATTGTTTTTGGACGATAAGATAGGCTGCTTCCGGGGACATGGGCGAGTTAATAAAACGTTGCACGATTGGCGAGCTGAGATGAAACGGAATATTCGCAAAAATCTTGTAAGGAGTTGTTGGAAAATTCATTTTCATGACATCGCCAATTTTGACGGACACGTTTGGATACTCTTTCATATTACCGATGAGGATTTTGCCAGCGCGCGGGTCGAATTCGATAGCGACAACTTTGGCGACCTTTTTAGCGAGTGCTGATGAAATAACGCCACTCCCTGCCCCAATATCGTAGACGGTGTCATCTTTCTTCAAATTGCTGTTGGCAATAAGCGACTCGACCAATTTAGGCGAGCGAAGGAAGTTTTGTGAGTAGTCGGCAAGGCGCTTCATCAGAAGTATTATACCTTGGCTGGTCTTAAAAAATAAAAAAGCCCCTTATGTAAGGAGTGCTATCGGACAGCAGTGTGGCTTTGGGTGGGCGGCTCGTTGCAAGCCGCCCACCCTTGGTACTAGCGCGGAGTGGCCTCGACCAGCCACGCTTCGATGACGGTCCCACTCGACTTCTCGTTGTTGCACGTGACGAGCACGAGTCTGTCGGGGTCGTTGCCCCAGATCAGTTCGCTATTCGGCACGTCCACATACGGGACGAACGCGGGTGCCTCTGCGCGGTAGGTGAAGACACCGGTCTCGGTCTCGACGACGATGGTGTCGCCTGCCTTGACGACGACCAGGCTGTTGAACGCCGCGTATGCGGGGTTGCGATCGCTGGTGTGTCCGAAGAGGCGTACGGTTCCTTCACTTTCCGTTGCTGGCACTGTTCCATACCATGCCGCTTGATCGGGAACGGGCGGGTCGATGCAAAGCACCGTTCCACCCTTGCAGTTCTCGGTTTCGCGAGGCTCGGTTGGTCCCGAAACCTTGACGTCCAAGCCGACGGCCGCGATGCTGACTCGAAGGATGTTCGAGGCGGCGACGTGGATCGGTTCGGGGGTGGGTTCCGGTGTTGGGAGTGCCTCTGGCGTCGGGATGGTCGTCTCGATGGGCGTTGGCACTCGGGTTGGCTCAGGGAGCGCTGCAGGCGCTTCCTTAGGCCAGAATGCGATACTCAAGAGCACGAGGGCTCCGATGACAAGGGCGGCAATCGGCCACCATGACGTGAGCCGTTTGCGGGCCATGTTCCACTCTTTTCTGCTGTCCGATAGATTCAAGCTCTGCCCGGGAGAACTCCAGGGTGAATACTCATTCATATTATAACATATATCAAATATAAAATCAATTAAAATAGCCCCGACGCGCAATGGTCGGGGCGAGCTTCAGTGGGGCAGATCAACAAATGGAGGTGGCCTCGGCGGCGAGTGCGTAGGGTGCACTCGCCGCCGAGGGTTCGGGGTGTTACGGACGCTGGTCCGCCGCCGTACGGCGGATGCGACGAACGACCATGACGACGGCCGCGATCAGCATCGCTGCCGCGACGACCAGCAGGGGTGCCTGCTCGGTGGCGAGTCCGGCACCTCCCACCATGAGAGAGCCAGTTCCGATTCCGGTTCCTCCGTAGGGCATGATTCCTCTTTCCTTGCCTCGTGTGCGGTTGCTCTCCAGCTTTATGTGACGGTTTCCCGTTCGGCACGCTTCTGGAGTTCCCACCGGTCAGCGAACTGGCCGGTAAGTCTTTCTCGGATGACCACTGCCATCGACCACATCAGCCACGCCATGCCGAGGGCACGGAATGCGAATGCGGGTATGACGGCAAGCGACCATAGGTAGTCCTTCCGGTCGACGTGTGCCGTTCGGCTGCACATGTATAGCTCGAACAGCAGGAAGATCGCCGGGTAGACGACCAACCAGAACCAGTGAATCTCAAGGGATCCACTGGCAATCCCCTTGCCGATGATCCAGACCCAAAGGAACTGGATCGCGATCATGATGGCCATCATGAAATGGCCACCCCAATCGTGGAAGGTGTAGCGGGTGATGCCGTGCCGAAGCAGTTCGTGGTACTGACCCGTCGCCCACTTCATCCGCTGGCTCCAGAGCGACGGCAGGTCTTTCATGCCGTCGGTGTACATGCGAACAGTGGGCGAAGTGATGCAGAGCCAGCCGAGCTTGCGGAGCTGGAGCGTGATCTCGTAGTCCTCCGTCATGGAGTCATACGACCACGGACCTTCGCGCCCATCTCCGAGCTCGGCGACTGCTACGAGTGCCTTGCCGGAGAAGGCTGTGCCAGCTCCGGCGAGAACGGTCGTAGTGCCACGGATCAGCGCCGAATCGACGACGCGTGAGTACTCGAGCTTCTGCATGCGCTTCCAGAATCCCTTGCCCAAGACGGCAGCTTTCGCCACCGAGCCACCCAGAGGGCGGCCCTTCTTGTCGCGGGTGCGGGTCGTGAACTCGAGCTCCCATCGGCCGATGGCGTCAGGGGCAAAGATGGTGTCGGCGTCGACGCTGATGACGACGTCGGCTTCCCTCGAGTACTGCGACCAGGCACGGTTGAGCGCTTCCGACTTCCGGTGCTTGAGCTTGGGAAGCTCGAGCACGGTGATGTTGTCGTAACGTTCGGCGTAGGACCGCGCGATGTCGGGCGTCTCGTCGGTGCATCCGTTGGGGATGACGACGATACGGTCGGCGGGACGTTCTTGCGTCAGGAGGGAATCCAGTGTCTCCCCCAGCTTGTCTGCCTCATTCCACGCGGGAATGAGTACGTGAATGCTCAGGGGCACGGTGTCTCTCCTTAAAAGGTGTTGTATTGATCTGTCTTGTGAAGTCTGCGATGGAAAAAGACCAGAGGAAAACCCCTGGCGAACCCTTTTGCCTATCAAATGTAATTATAATACATAACCTCTTAAAAGTCAAGATATAAGTAAAGCCCCGTCGCACTTCTCTCTCGAGAGGTGCGACGGGGCTGTTGAGGGTGCTACGCGAGGGGCTCACGGTGCCAGCCTCGTGCATCGAGCTCTTCGGCTAGGAGCCGAACGAAATCGATGGTGTGCTCACCGTGGATATGGGCCAGTACGACCCCATCCTCCGCAAGCGGCTCAGGTGAGAACTCGTATCCGTTCATGACGCGATCGAGCATCTCTTCGGCCGTTCCGCCCCGCCAGTCGTTGGTGTCGGCGGTCCAGCCACAAAGCTGGATGTCACGGTCGGCGAGCAACTCTGCCATCAACGGATCGTACAACCCACTTCCGAAAGGCGGCCGGAGCAGCATCGGGGTGGTCGTAGCGAAGTCCTTGAGGGGATAGATCTCCCCGTAGAACTCACTTTCGTCCGTCCCTAGCAGCTCGAGCAGGTCGGGGTGTGTCATGGTGTGATTGCCCACGACGTGCCCCGCCTTCTGGATGTCCTGAACGAGTGACCAGTTGTCGAGCGACCACTCCCCGATCGGGAAGAAGTACGCACGCCAGTTGAGCTCGTCGAGAACGTCGAGCAGGTCGTGGACTTGCTCGGGCGTTCCGTAATCGTCGAACGACATGATCACACCAGCCCCCGGTTCGCGGTTGCAGGTGTTGACGGCGGCTGCCTCGTAGTTGCTGACGGGTCGAGATTCCTCGACTGTCGGAACGTACGCGGTCACAGGTGCTGCTGCGATTTGCTCGGTCTGCTCACTGGGAGCGACCGAAGGCTGCATAGCACACCCGGACAGAATAAGCATGGCGACCGTAAGGCATGCCATGCCCTTCGCAACACTTTTCATAGCACTCCTTGAAAGGTCCGTGGTTGCGCTGTGATGCGCGTAACCTAGTTCGATATATTAGCATAAAAACAATAAAAAGTCAAATCACTTGACACCTCAACTAATACCCGCGCTATACTAAATACAGTCATGTGAGTACTTCCCTACCCCTGAAACTATGATGGGATACGGATTTCCACCCACAGGCTTAATCGAACGGCGAGTTTCCTCGATCTTTTCAAGGAAATAGCCATAGAAGCCACCAAACGATGACATGCACACTGGCCTGCGAGACCACCATGGTAATACGCCAAGCGCCCCTGTTAATCGACACAATTCTAACGTGATATTTGGTAAAAAGGATGCCCGGTCGAACGGTCCAAGCTCCCTCTCCAAATCACTCTCCTAAAATCCGTTTGCTGATCAGTTATAAACTTTTCGGCCTTTTTGCGTTCACCACACGCTCGCACAAAAGTAATTACTCTAGGAGAACAATATGAATCGTGTAAACATCAACGAACAAGTAGCAATCACACAAATGGGTTTCAAGAAGAACCTCGCGGCATACCCTCGCCGTATGGAATTCCGCGGAACTATCTACGAGTTCCTCGACGCCGGGCTTCGTTGCCTCGTCCGCTCTGGAAGCCATGTCGCTGAAATCATTACTATGACTGATGGGTTCCGCCAGTTTCAACTGCGCAGCGACAACAACGGCGGCAACTGGACCCTCGTGAGCATCATGTCATGAGGAAGTACCTCCTCGACGACATAGCGCTGAGCTACGAGCCCGTGCGGCGGTCTCGCCTTACTTTCCGGCAAAGACTCGCGTTACTGTTCAAGTAAGAAATAAAAAAGCACCGACTGCGAGCGGTGCTTTTTTGATGGAATCGATTAGCGAGTGCTGCTTCCCTTATGGAGCATGCGACGTCCGAACCACTTGTGAATCTCTACCGGTATGACCGCTACTGCAAAGGCAATGAGCGTCACGATGAAGATATCACTAATGGCAACTGGGTTGACGTGCAGGGCGTCCTGGAGCGGCCCAAAGAGCGCGAGCATTTGCATTGTTACGGCAATGGTGATGCCAATCCAGAACGGCGCGTGCCATACCTTAAGGCGTGTAAACAACGAATCGTAGGTACTGCGGGCGTTGAAGGCATTCGCCCATTGAACGGCTACAAGGGCGACGAAGACGATAGTCTGGCCGTAGGCGGTGCCATATTCTTTGCTGTACACCGAGTACAGTACGAGCGCTAACGTTGCCATTGAAACGGCCATGAGGATAATACGGCTAATCATGTACTTGCCGAGGATTGGTGCCTTAGGATCAGTCGGCTTGCGCTTCATAACTGACTTCTCGCCCGGTTCAAGACCAAGGGGGATCACCATGGTTGTGTCGGTCACAAGGTTAATCCATAGGATCTGAATCGGCGCCAGTGGCATCGGCATACCCATTACAAGGGCGGCAAGGGTGACGATCACCTCACCAATATTGGTCGCCAGTAGGTACGTAAGCATGCGGCGAATGTTCGAAAAGATAATACGGCCTTCGCGCATGGCACGAACGATACCGGCAAAGTCGTTGTTAAGCAGAATGATATCGCCAGCATCTTTGGCAATTTGTGAGCCACTCCCCATAGCAACACCAACGTCGGCATTCGCAAGGGCGGGAACGTCGTTGACGCCGTCACCGGTCATGGCAGTCACTTCTTTGAGGCGGAGAACCTTTAGGATACGGAATTTATTTTCAGGGGTGACGCGTGAGAAAACGCGGGCGTTGTGGGCTACCTTGGCTAATTCCTTATCCGACATCCCCACCATAAGGCGACTATCGAAGACTTGGTCGCGTGAGTCAACGAGGCCCAGTTTCACG
>CAZMJB010000010.1:0-23448 GCA_964566735.1 uncultured Candidatus Saccharibacteria bacterium | reverse complement strand
ACGCACCGGCAAACTCAAGCTGCCCACGTGGGACAACCTACAACTACCACTGGTCCGCGAACGGCGGATCCTGGGTGGGCGGCAGCCAACACCGCAGCGTCGGTTACTCACTCGGCTATGGCCAGGGGGTAACGCTGACCGTTGCCGCTCGCTGCGAAAAAAGTGGCGTTGTCAGTGGTTGGACATGGGCAAACAACTCGGCAAGCTACACTCGGCCGGGCATGAACTTCTGGATGGCCCTTGGCGCCGACGGTTGTTCGGGTGGATTCTGTGGGCGTATTGTTAACTCCGGCTGGAACAATGTCTGTGGTACTGGAGCGCCTCGCATCTACGCTCGACAGTTATCTGCCTATGGTAACTGGATTGCAGACTCAGCTTCAGGCGACAGTATTCGATGGAAGGGCGCCTCTGGAGCTGGTGTATGGGTTGACTACTATGATGTCAATATCGGCTGTACCGCCGCATCCGGATCAATCCAGGTCCCGAGTGCATATAAATGTAACGGGTGTAGTTAGTACATAGATAAGGAATAGCATGGCAAAAGTTTCTCGAAAAACACTTCTCATATCGATTACGGCCCTCGTGGCGGTCGTTGTAATTGGCTTAGTAATCTTATTCCTTGTACGTCAAAACCAGACACAACAAGACACCACACAATCACTTGAAGGCGTCCCCGATTATGGCGCCTGTGAGCTCGTCACCACAGAAGTTATTCGCTCAGCACCCATGGGAGATCAAATCGTTACCATTAACGAAGGTGCTCGCAGCGGCACTGACGGCCTAAATGGCCAGCAGGCTGATTCATGTACGTTTGCATTCTCGAGCAATAGGGCAGCAAACAACGTCGTGAGCGTCAGTGTATACCCATATAGTGCTTCTGAAGAAGAGTACACAAAAGAGATGGAATCGGCAACGTGGTCAGAGGTGTCAGGCCCAACGCCTACTCCATACTTTGGCGCTACGACAATCGATAATGGAAAGACATCTCTCTATATGCTTCGGGTTATCCCCGGCGCTAAAACAATCCTATTGAGCCTTCGTCAGCCAGAAGAGGCAAAAACATTCACCGAATCAGATGCGCTCAACTTCCTTGTCGATATTTCAAAAAAGATGAACTTTGGCGCTTTCGAACGTAACGCGGCGCAGCAAGCCGAGTCGGAAACAGAAGGTGATGGCCCTGGCTCGCCACCAGAGAATCAAACCAATGATGTCATACCGTATCAAGAGTAAGGTCGCAAACTAGCTTGTCATGATGCGACGATAGCTAAACTTGGCGTGGGGACGCCAGCCGCCGGTTGCGTCACTATCATATTGATAAATAATACCGTTCTTCACTTCACGAATGAGCACGAGTGCCGGGCTATACGGAGCGAGGGTCTTATAAAAAGCGATGTCTTGTTCGTTCACTACCTTTCGACCCGGGAAGATTTCCTCAAATTTTGCCGTACCTACTTCATCAAAGTAGTTCGGGCGGCCTTTTGGTGGCATGTAGAGGTCGGCGTGCAGGCCTACGCGTGAGACAATCTTCTTAATATCCGAGAGAAAAAGGCGAGCCTCACCATCGACGTACAGATAAAGTTGCTTCTTACTACTGAGAAAGAGGGTCGCTTCAACACTACGACCAACCGGAATGCGACGGGCGATGACCGAATCAACCTCGGCGGTAACACCGAATTTTTCCTTAATTTGACGCTCCAAGGCTACATCGTCATACAACTGGTCGTTCATAGGCATTATTGTACCACTGCGCCGCCGTTTTACAACGCGCTACCTCTGGAAGATTATTGACTTTTTTAACTATAAGTGGTATAATGTTTATTTGTAGCACCGTGCTACACGAAGAGAGGAAGCAATGACAAACGTCACGCAGCACCCCGTCCGCTCCAACAGCCAGTCTGTCCCAAGGCTCGACCTGAAGCGCTTTCCCGGCACCTACCTGGTCACCACCAGCGACGGCTGCGAACGCCGCGTCAAGATGATCAGCACGCCGGTCGAGGTGGGTGAGAAGCCCACATCGAGCCAGGCGCTCGTCCTCGTTTCGTACACGCCCTACGGGGTAGCCGAGTTCACCACGACGACAGAGCCGATGATCGTTCACTCGATCGTCGAACTCGGCCGGCCCTGGAACCTCGGCAAGGACGACGACCCGAAGATCCTCGTCGCGAGCATCGTGCCCGTGGCAACCGTCGACGCGTAAGCCGCTTCGGACGCCCCGCGACCCTGTCATAGTGCAGGAGTCGCGGGGCACCGACAGTGCTCCTCTCTTCCTATCGTTCCATAAGTGTGTATCTTATGCTGATGAGCTGAAAACAGCGAAAACGATAGGGTATACTGAGAAGGTCATGAGTTTTCAGGATCGCTATAAAAGTCTCAACCCCGCCCAAAAGAAAGCCGTCGATACTATCGAAGGCCCTGTTATGGTGGTTGCCGGACCGGGGACGGGCAAGACCGAGCTCTTGAGTGTTCGTGTGGCGAACATTCTGCAAAAGACCGACACATTACCCGAAAATATTCTTTGTCTTACCTTTACCGAAAGCGGCCAGGCTGCCATGCGCGAACGGTTGGTAGGTATTATTGGTAAAGACGCTTATAAAGTGTCGATTCACACCTTCCACAGCTTCGGCAGTGAAATTATGGGCCAAAACCGCGACTTCTTTTATCGTAATGCGCTGTTCAATCCTGCCGACGACATTAAGCAATATGAAATTCTTCGCGGGATTTTTGAAGAGCTCGAGTTCTCGAACCCGCTTTCGAGCATGATGAATGGAGAATACACCCACCTTAATGATGCGAAACGCGTTATCTCAGAGCTCAAGCGCAGCAGCGCCCTCACCAGTGACGAACTCCTTGCTGTCATTCAACAAAGCGACGCCTCACTCGACACCATTGAGCGCATCCTTGTGCCAATTTTAAGCGAGCGAGTAGGGAAGTCGACCGCCGCTGCGCTCCACGACGCACTCGATGCTGTTCGTGACCACGCTCTCAGCACTGTGTCGCTCTATGAAGTTCGTCCCCTTGCGCAGGTGATTGCCGACTCCCTTGAAGCCATGCTTGAAGAAACCGAAACCGTCCACCCGACGAAACCTATTTCTGCCTGGAAGTCAGCGTGGCTCGAGCGCGACGATGCCAAGAATCTGGTATTTAAAGACCGCAAGCGACTCGTGAAACTCAAGGCGCTTTCATTTATCTACTTTGAATACTTGAGTCACATGGAAAAAGAGAGTCTCTTCGACTACGATGATATGATTATGCAAGTCGTGCATGCTATCGAGGTAAACGACGATCTTAAATACAACTTGCAGGAAAAATATCTGTACATCATGGTCGACGAGTTCCAGGACACCAACCTCGCGCAGCTTCGTATTTTGCACAGCCTCACCGACAACCCTGTCAGCGAAGGGAATCCTAATATTCTTGTGGTGGGTGACGACGACCAGGCGGTGTACGGGTTCCAGGGTGCAGACATTAGCAACATTCTTAATTTCTCTGACTCATATCCGAACCGTCGGCTTATTGTGCTTACCGACAATTACCGTTCAGGTGCCAAGATTCTGGAAGCATCGCGTGCGGTGATTTCACAAGGTACCGACCGGCTTGAAGAGCGTATTCCCGAGCTCGATAAAAAATTGTCTGCCAAAAAACCAGGCGAGGGGAATGTCACTATTTTGAATACCCCTACTATTGATACCGAGCGATCTGAAATTGTTCGCCGTATTGCTGATGCCATTAAAAAGGGTGCCGATCCGTCTTCAATTGCCGTTTTAGCACGCCGCCATGCTGATATTCAGTCACTGTTGCCTTTCTTTCGCCACGCCGGCATTGCAGTGCGCTACGAGCGCGAAGAAAGTGTCCTCGATACCGCACCAATTCAGGCACTCGAACAAGTATCACAGGTAGTATTAGCACTTGCCGCCGGGCAGCACGACCGCGCCCAACAACTTCTTCCAGAACTTCTTTCACATCCAGCCTGGAAACTCAGCCCTAACGATATTTGGCGCCTTAGCCTCGATGCATATACAAATCGTCAGAACTGGATGGAGGTTATGGCAACCACTCCACAGTTTGTGGCGGTTCACGAATGGCTGACCACTCGCGCAAGTGAAGTGACCACGCTTCCGCTCGAACCAATGATTGATCTTCTCATGGGTAAATCAGCCGACGAAACCACCGAAAGTCCGTACTTTACGTATTTCTTTTCAACCGATGCATTGGCAAATAACCCGGAAACGTATGTTGAATATTTGGGTGCATTACGGGCAATTCGGGCGAAGCTGCGCGATTACAAGACGGGCAGTACCCTTGGGCTCCAATCGTTCATCGACTTTATCGAACTCCATCGCCGCCTGGACATTCGTATCTCACTGAATCGATACTCACTCGCCAGTGACGTGCCGGCCGTTCAGCTTCTGACGGCACACAAATCTAAGGGTCTTGAGTTTGATATTGTGTATGTGTTCAACTCGGTCGACTCAGTTTGGGGCCAAAGCGCACGAAGCTTGAGTCGCTCTATTAGCTACCCGGAAAACTTGCCGCTCGCGCCAACCGGTAACACCGCCGACGAACGTCTGCGTCTATTCTACGTTGCAATGACGCGTGCTAAGAATGAACTTATTATTACAAACGCCGGTGCCAACGATAGCGACAAAACGACACTCCCTGCCGATTTCCTTCTTGAAGTCGATGCGCAACGCGTCGAAACCAGCGAGCCAACTCGCGAAGAAACAATTGAAACCGCCGAGCTCGCCTGGTATCAGCCACTTACCGAAACAACCCAAGACCTCAAAGCCATGCTCGCACCACAACTCGAGAAATTTAAACTCAGCGCAACGTCACTTAACAGCTTTCTTGATGTGACTCGTGGTGGTCCACAACATTTCCTCCTGAACAATTTGCTGCATTTCCCAAAAACGAAACCCGCGCCCGCATCATATGGTACGGCGATTCACTGGACACTCCAGCAAGCACATACGCACCTTTCAGCAACGGGCGAACCGAAGCCGCTTGAAGATTCTTTGCACGACTTTGAAGTTGCGCTGACCCGTGAACGCCTCAGCGAATCTGATTTCCAGCAATACCTGCAGCAAGGAAGCCAACATCTACCGATTTTCTTTGCTTCAAATGCACTGCCAATGAGCCCGTCACAAAAAGCCGAGGTAAGCTTTGGTTACCAAGATGTTCGGGTTGGAAGCGCTTGCGTCACTGGGTCACTTGATATGATCGACATCGATAAAACTGAAAAGACGATTAGCGTTACCGACTATAAAACCGGACATCCATCGATGTCCTGGGAGAAGGGCGATGACCGCACAAAACTAAAGCTCCACAAATACCGCCAACAATTAATTTTTTATAAAATCTTGGTCGAAAGTTCACCAGAGCTTTACAATTACACTGTCACCACGGGGCAGCTGGCATTTATTGAACCGACAAAATCAGGGGAGACTATTGTACTGACGCTCGACCTCACCAGCGAAGATGTAGAGCGCACGAAGCAACTCATCGAAGCCGTTTGGAAGCATGTCTGCTCATTAACGCTCCCAGATATCAGTAATTACAGCGACGACTACAAAGGAGTGCTCGCCTTCGAGCAGGACCTTATTGACGGTACAGTATAAAAAATGCTATAATAATAGTATATAGATCAGATTGAGCTGCGGCGTGCCGACAGCTTTTATTACGAAAAGAGATGTTCGCACGCCCTAGCTCTCGGTCTATACGATTCATTCACAAGACAGAGATAGTGCACTAAAGGTCCGCACCCGCGACGCACCCCACCCCCCAGTGCGGTGTCGCGAGCGACCAGGATGCTTCCCAGGCATCCAGGTCCACTGGCGCTCCTCGTTTACGAGTGAGCACCTCGAGTCATTCCTCCCCCGACTCGAGGGCCAGTGGGCCACTAATACCTATAGAGACTCCCGTGCCCGCGCGCAACCTACGCGCGGGGGGGACCACGGGATACCCGGACGGCCTGCGCTCGGTCGTCCACAACTCCAGGGATTCCACCCCTGGACTAGGGTGGAGCCTCCACCTCGAAAGTACGCGACGCTGAAGTCGCTGGAAATCGGGGCGGAGGTCTCCACCCGAAGGCTCATATCCAAACCGCACGACCGAGTACACCTGAGGAGGTGATTAGCTTGTCCAATCAGTCCGACGGCATCAAGCGCGCACTCGATGCCGGAGATGTCTACAAGGCGCGTCAGGAATACGCGAACTATGCCACGAGCATGGAGCGCCAGGGCCAGACTCCCAAGGATCCGACCTACTTCGGCATCCCGAAGCAGTACTGAGCTCAACGGGTGGGGGCGTCGAGCCCCCACCCGAGAATCCATACCCAACACGGTGCACTATCTCTGTCCACTCACTTTTCACCACAATAACTCTACCGATTCGGTGGGGCCACCACCTTGTGATAAAAAGCGAATGGGCAATTTCTGGAATGATTTACCAAAACCCTTCTTCATCCTTGCACCAATGGAGGCAGTCACGGATGTTGTTTTTCGCCATGTCGTTGCAAAAGCTGGTCGACCTGACGTTTTCTTCACCGAATTTGTCAGTACCGACGGCTTCTGCAGCCCGAAGGGTCGCCATAGCACCCAAGGCCGCCTAGCATTCTCTGACGACGAGCATCCAATGGTTGTTCAAATATGGGGTGACAAGCCAGAACACTTCCGTGAAATGGCGCTTGGCATGAAAGAGCTCGGCTTTAAAGGCATCGACATTAACATGGGATGTCCAGCAAAAGATGTCGTGAAGAAAGGCGCAGGTAGTGGCCTGATCCGGACCCCCGCACTTGCAGCTGAGATTATTGCCGCTACAAAAGAAGCAGGCATTCCTGTAAGCGTAAAGACTCGTCTTGGAGACGTAAAAATCGATGAATGGCGCGACTGGCTGACACATATTCTGAAGCAGGACGTCGTTAACCTCACCATCCACCTCCGCACCCGCAAGGAAATGAGTAAGGTCGACGCACACTTTGAGCTTATTCCAGAAATCAAAAAGCTCCGCGATGAAATTGCACCGCAAACCCTCCTTACCATTAACGGTGATATTCGCGACCGTGCTCATGGCATGGAACTTTTTGAAAAATATGGCATTGATGGCGTTATGATTGGCCGCGGTATCTTCGCAAACCCATACGCCTTTACCGATAGCTACCAGCCGAGTCGTGAAGAAATTCTTGGGCTCCTTCATTACCACCTTGATCTCTACGACGAGTTCTCAAAAACGCTCGAACACGCACCGTTCGACCCGCTCAAACGATTCTTCAAAATTTACGTTCGTGAAATACCAGGGGCCGCCGAACTTCGTGAAAAACTTATGCACACCAAGACGACCGACGAAGTGCGCGAACTCCTAGAAACGTACGCGTAGCCTTCGCTCAGCGCTTGTCGTTCCTCTCAGGATAGTCTAAAATAATGCTCATGATAAATAGGGCGGGCGCTAAAACTGGCTTCACAATTGTTGAACTTCTCATCGTCGTTGTGGTCATAGCAATCTTAGCAGCCATAACAATTGTCGCGTTCAATGGCATACAAAACCGATCGAAAGAATCGGCGCTCCGTTCACAGGCCTCTCAAGCGGCAAAAAAACTGCAAAATCATTTCACACTCAACGCCGAGACGCTTCCGACGGAAGCAAACTTTTCAAGTGCAACGGGTTTGTCCTCAGATAGTCAGACTACATACTCATATATCACCGACGCTGCTTTAAAGAAGTTCTGCGTCTCGGCGTCCGGCCCCAGCGGCGTGCAATATAGCCCGCAAGCTTCAACTAGCGCTGGTAACACCGTAAATGGCGAATGCACAACAAATATTGCGCGGAATGCATATGCGGTGTCGGGCGCGCCTACAAACGAGTGGTACGGGAGGTTTAGTACAAACTGGTCTTGGGTAAATGGCGCAAGCGACGGTCCAATTGGACTCGCTTCGTACGGACGCCAAACCATTGTAACCGCCGTCACTGCTGCTAGTCGTGGATTCGATTTGAATGTAAACCTCGATGTAACCCCGGGAGCGAGTATTACAAACTGGCCTGTTGCCGCCAATACTCCCTACACTGTTTCTGTCTACGCACGGGCGTCCGTATCAAATCCTAGCACTACATTGCGCTGCAGAAGCCATTCAGGCGGTGCATGGGTTGGTAGCCAGGTTTCGTCTACACCCGTAAATTACGTTGCAAATAGCTGGATTCTTCAATCGCTAACGTATACTTCGCCTAGTGCGGCGTATTTAGCTTGTACAATTCGATTTGAAAGTTCTGTGTCATGGCCTGTCGGAGGCACTATGGATGCAACGGGTGCGATGATTACACAAGGAACGACTTTATACGATTTTGCCGCCGGCAACAGCACTGGCTGGGCGTGGACAGACACCTCGAACACATCGACTTCTTTTGGCCCTGCAGTTCGCTCGTAATTAAAGTATAAAAACTTTAATTAAAGAACGCTTCATTAATAAAGCGTTCTTTAATATCGTATATGCACTAATGATGTCGACGACGGTGATGTAGCTCAGCCACACGAAGACGCACCATAGAGCGGTCAATCAGTTGGGTAGCTTTCTCGAGCTCGACTTGGTTCGTTGCTTCGCCCTTGAGCTTCTGGGCGCGCTCAAGTGCCGATTTAGCCTCAGCCTCGGTAATTTCATCACCGCGGTCGGCTTCGTCAACCAGAATACGAACGGCAGTAGGGGAGATCTCAATCACCCCACCACTTACCGCAAAGTACTCGAGCTCTTCATCTTTGTCGTTCTTTTCGTAACGAACAGCTAGTGCGCCTGGAGCAGCCAAAGTCACCAATGGTTCGTGCCCAGGGAACACTGCAATATCACCAGCAGCTGTTGGTGCCATCAACTCATAAATGTCGGTATCGACACTTACGCCTTGAAGGGTAATGAGCTGCAAATGCATGATTACTTAGCTTCCTTTGCTGGCTTCTTGCCTTCGGTCGCAGCCTTGTTTGAAAGGGTGCCATCAACCATGTAGAACCATTCTTCTGGCTTGTCGTCGTACTTGCCGGCAAGAATATCACCGAAGTCCTTCACGGTATCTTCAAGCTTCACGTAGACACCCTTGTTACCGGTGAACTTTTCAGCCACATAGAAGGCCTGTGAAAGGTAGCGCTGCACGCGGCGCGCACGGTTCACGGTTTGGCGTTGAGACTCAGAAAGCTCTTCCATACCAAGAATCGCGATGATGTCTTGAAGTTCCTTGTACTCCTGAAGAATACGTTGCACTTCACGAGCCACACGGTAGTGTTCTTCGCCAACGATTTCTGGGTCGAGGCTAGTTGATGTTGAAGCAAGCACGTCAACCGCAGGGTAGATACCAATTTCAGTCAACGCACGGCTCATCACGATGGTTGCATCGAGGTGGGCGAAGGTAGTCGCTGGTGCTGGGTCAGTAAAGTCGTCAGCCGGGACGTACACGGCCTGGACAGAAGTAATTGAGCCCTTCTTGGTTGAAGTAATACGCTCTTGAAGAGCACCCATTTCTTCTTGAAGGTTTGGCTGGTAGCCCACCGCAGAAGGAAGGCGACCAAGCAGCGCTGAAACCTCAGCACCAGCTTGTGTGTAACGGAAGATGTTGTCGATGAAGAGAAGCACGTCTTTACCTTCGTCACGGAATGATTCCGCCATCGTAAGGCCAGAAAGCGCAACACGAAGACGAGCTCCAGGCGGCTCATTCATTTGTCCGAAGACAAGTGAAGTCTTATCAAGCACACCGGCTTCTTCCATTTCGTAGTAAAGGTCGTTACCTTCACGAGTACGCTCACCAACACCGGCAAATACAGAGTTTCCAGAGTGGAACTTCGCGATGTTGTTAATCAGCTCAGTAATAAGGACGGTCTTACCGACACCCGCACCAGCGAACAGACCCGCCTTACCACCCTTAACAATAGGGGCGATGAGGTCAACTGACTTAATACCCGTTTCAAGAATCTCAGCCTTGTTTGACTGCTCTTCAAGGCTTGGCGCGAGGCGGTGGATAGGTGATACCGCACCCTTTGGCGCTGGCTTACCGTCGATTGGGTCGCCAGTTACGTTAAACATACGGCCTTGGGTATCAGCACCAACGGGGACGCTAATTGGCGCACCCGTAGCAGTTACTTCTTGGCCACGCTTCAAGCCATCGGTGCTTGAAAGGGCAATTGCACGAACCGTACGCTCGTCGAGGTGCTGGGCAACCTCAAGCGTCACGACCGTGTCGCCTTGCTTTACCGTAAGCGCGTCGTTAATCGCAGGAATGTCATCCTTGAACTCGGCGTCAACGACGACACCGACGATTTGTGTAATATTTCCGAGTTGTTTAGTCATGTTGTTCTCCTGTGTCTTGTACGTTCGTGGTTAGTTCGGCGAGCCATTGTTGTTCTTCTTCTGAAAGGACCGGTTGCGGTAGTCCGTCTCTTACTATTCATTGAGCGCCTCCACACCACCACTAATTTCTGAAATTTCCTGGGTGATCGCAGCCTGTCGAGCTTTGTTCATATCAAGGGTCAGGTCTTCAATAAGATCGGTCGCGTTATCGGTCGCATTCTTCATCGCCATCATACGCATGCTGTACTCACTCGCGCGTGAATCAAGCAGCGCTTGATACAGCTGCGCCGCAACGAGACGATACGCCACACCATTGAGCACCTCTTCGGTACTTGGTTCGTAGGTGACGTCCTGCGTTTCGTGCACCTCACCGCTCAGGCTTGCACCGGCAGGAAGTACACGCACAACCTTAGCCTGTTGCTTCACGGCGTTTACATATTCGGTGTAAATAAGGTCGACGGCATCAACCTTACCGGCAGTAAAGTACTCTTTGGCGGTATCGAGAATCGCTTGGAGCTCCGGACCACCTGGACGGTCGGGAAGCCCTTCGTACGAACCAAGGACTTCAGTGTCTTTAAGCCGCGCCACGAACTGAGCAGCCTTACGACCAATCGTAATAGTGGCGTTCTTCACGCCCGTCTTGTCGTCAGAAATGAGCGCTTCCGCATACATGCGGTTCAGGTTACTGTTAAAAGCCCCGGCTAGCCCGCTGTCAGAAGCAATCACAATCAATAAGCGTGTCTTTACCTTGCGCTGCTGGAAAAGCGGGTGACGTTTCACCGAAGTTTGACTGGCAATTGCAGAAAGAAGGTCTTGTGCGGCCTGTGTATACGGTGCAGAAGCCTTGGTTGCTTCCTGTGCCTTACGCATACGACTCGCAGCCACCAGTTGCATCGCACTAGTGATTTGCTTTGTCTTAGAAACCGAACGTATACGGCCCTTGAGTGCCTGAGTACTAGCCATTATCACGCTCCGTCTGGATAAACTTTAAGACATCACCAAGCTGCTGCGCTGACATGCGGCGAAGTTCATTCTCAACCAGTCCACGAAGCACTTCTTCACCAGAAGCATCATTCTCGGCACTAATTGAGCGGCGCATAGACGGGTGACTGCTCATATCGGTCACTAATGCCGCCTGGCCGATCGAGCGAGGCACCTCAGAAATAGGTACTACTTCAGCACCGCGGAAACGGTGAGTCGCTTCGATAAGAACCCCTTCCTCCCGACGCAGTTCAATCATAGCTAGCCTTCAAATCCCTTCGCGACAGTCGTTGCGGTCTTTTCGATTGCCTTCAGAATCTCGTCGGTTGGCTTCGCGCCAGTTTCAAGGGTTTCCATGTCTTTCTTGTTGTCAGCCCAAATACGGGCAAGGGTCGCTGCTTGAGCTTCTTTAATCTTTGCAACTGGCACCTTGTCGTAGTGGCCAGAAGTAACCGAAACAATACTCACCACTTGCTGCCAGATGCTCATTGGTTGGTACTGGTGTTGCTTCAACAGCTCAGTAAGGCGTTGACCGCGCTCAATTTGCTTCTTCGTCGTGTCGTCGAGGTCGCTACCAAACTGGGTAAAGCTTGCGAGTTCACGGAACTGCGAAAGACCAAGCTTCAAGTGGCTTGAAACTGATTTCACGGCACCGGTTTGCGCAGCACCACCCACACGTGACACAGAAAGTCCGGCAGAAATTGCTGGGCGAATACCTTGGTAGAAGAGGTCGGTTTCAAGGAAGATCTGGCCGTCGGTAATGGAAATCACGTTGGTAGGAATGTAGGCAGAAATGTCACCAGCTTGGGTTTCAATAATTGGAAGTGCAGTGAGTGAACCAGCACCAAGTGCATCAGAAAGCTTCGCTGAGCGTTCAAGCAGGCGAGAGTGCAGGTAGAAGACGTCACCCGGGTAGGCTTCGCGTCCTGGTGGACGGCGAAGGAGGAGTGACATCTGGCGGTACGCAACGGCGTGCTTGGTAAGGTCATCGTAAATCATCAACGCGTGTTGGCTGTTGTCGCGGAAGTATTCGCCCATAGCAGTTGCGGCGTATGGTGCAAGGTACAGAAGTGACGCAGGGTCTGAAGGGCTGGTCGCAACAATGATCGTTTGTTCCATCACGCCTTCGTTCTTGAGGCGCTCAACAAGACGAGCAACCTTTGAACGCTTCTGACCAATCGCAACGTAGACGTTAATAACGCCGGTGTTTTGCTTTGCCTGGTTAATCATGGTGTCGATCGCAATCGCGGTCTTACCAGTTTGGCGGTCACCAATAATAAGCTCACGTTGGCCGCGGCCGATAGGGAACATGGCGTCAATCGCAACAATACCCGTCATAAGTGGTTCGTGGACAGATTTACGGTCCATCACACCAGGAGCATTACGTTCAACAATGTTGTGTTGCTTCGTCTTAATTGCAGGACCACCATCAAGCGGGCGACCAAGTGGGTCGACGACGCGTCCAAGTAGTTCAGGACCAGCCGGAACAGAAAGCACTTCACCCTTAAGGCGAACCGTCTGACCAGCCTTAACGTCTGAGTCTTCACCTAGGAGCACGGCACCAATTTCATCTTCAAGAAGGTTCAACGCAAACGCTTCAACCGTACCGTTGTCGGTTTCAATTTGCACCACTTCGCTGTAGCCAGCACTGCGGAGCCCATGAATCCAGGCAACGCCGTCACCAACGCGAAGGACAATACCTACTTCGTCGAGGTTGCCGGTTGTTTCGAGGCTTTCAATAGCGCTTCGAAGTTCTTTTGATAGTTCTGAAATTGATAGTTCGCTCATAATTGGTTTCCTTTAGGCTTTCTTGTATCTAGTCTTTAGTGCGTTCAGTTGGCGGGCGATGGTGGAGTCGAGTTCGTAGCCAGGAACTTCGAGTTTGATTCCCCCGATTAATGATTCATCTATTTCGGTGTCGAGGGAAACGTTTTTGGCACCAGTCTTGGACTTCGCGAATGCCTGAATCTCTTTAAGGGTCGAGGCGCTGAGTTCATGTGCAGAGGTTACCGTGCCGGCAATATGTCCATGCTCGGCCAAGTAGAACTGAATGTCTCGCACAATAAGGCTCAGCTCTTTTGTTCGACGAGTCCAAATAAGATACGCCGCTAGTTGGCGTGCAATCTCTTTTTGCGGCTTCCCATGCACGAGGTGTGTTGCCACGTGAAGGGCCAACGCGCGTCGAGAGATCTTACGGGCCATAACCTAGTTCGCCTCCTTGAGCGCTTCAGTAATAAGCGCTTCGTCAGACTTCTTATCAAGCTTCTTTCGAACAATTTTTTCAGTTGCAAGCGCAATAAGCTCGAGGGTTTCATCGTGCAGTTCACGACGAGCCTTATCGATGTCCTTTGAAATCTGGGCGTGGGCGTCAGCAACAATCTTTTCAGCCGTAGAACGAGCCTTTTCTTCGCTCGAACTCACCATGGCAGTCGCTTCAAGCTTTGCCGTTGCAACAATTTCAGCAGCTTCTTTTCGTGCCTCAGCAAGCAGTTCGGCTGTTTCAGCTTCACTTTCAGCAGCAGATTCCTGCGCCTTCTTTGCGGCCTGCGCAGCTTCTTCAATATTCTTCTGACGTTCGTCAACCGACTTCATAAGAAGTGGGTATACGAACTTCCCAAGAAGCCACACCAAGATGAGGAAAGCGACAATCTGCAGAATAAGCAGACGCCAATCAATACCAAGAGCTGAAAAGATATCCTCTTGGGCAGCTTCTTGGGTAGCGGCTAATGTAGTAAGGAAGTTCACTGAGGGTTACTCCTACAAGAACTTCGCGATAATAGCCACGATGATACCGATGATCGCGAGTGAGTCGGCGAACACGATAGCGGTAATCATGAGGGTACGGATATCACCGAGCTTCTCTGGGTTACGACCAAACGCGTTCAGCGCGCCGGCACCAATGAAACCAATACCAAGTGCAGCACCGAGTGCAGGTAGTCCGTATGTTAATCCAAATGCTAATGCATCCATCTTTTATATCTCCTTAATTATTACTTTCCATTATATCGTATCTCACCCCTTGGCCGGAGCCTTCTCTTTATGCGTATCAGCAGGGGAGTGAGCATCGGATGGGCCGTGGTGAGCGACGGCGAGCGCGGTAAAGATAAGCGTCAGGACAAAGAAGACGTACGCCTGGATAAAGCCAATGAAGAGCTCGAAGGCGAGGAAGAATGGTAGGGTCACAGCTGCGAAGTAGCTCGTAAGCACAGCAATCACGATAAGCAAGACCTCACCCGCGAAGGCATTGCCGAAAAGACGAAGCGCGAGCGCAGTACCGCGTGAGAACTCACCAATAAGCTCAAGAATACCTTCAAACGCACCAACTGGGTCCTTAAATGGGTTGCGGAAGTAGCGCTGGCCATTTCCAAACACACCAAGGTATTTCACGGCGTAAATTTGCACGGTAATAATTGTAATGAGTGCAAGGCCGAGGGTGAAGTTAAGGTCGGCAGTCAGGCTGCGAAGCACCGGCACGTCGTTCCACTTAATGGTATCGAGGCCGGGGAGCACACTTACCCAGTAGTTAATAAGGACAACAAAGAAGATAGTGACAGCGAGTGGCGTGATTTTACGTGCAATCTTTTTGTCAGGAATGACATCAGCGATCTGCTTTAACAGGCCCTCGAAAACCCACTGCACAAGCCCGACAAAACGGTTGTATTTACCTTTTTTTACGCGGGTCGCAGCGTACCAAAGAATCCACACGGCAATAAGGCTGCCGATAATACCCGTAAGCAGCGCGTTCGTAACAGGAAATGCGCCGATATGAAAAAGCGGCTCGGCAGAAATCGAGATATGCAGTTCAGTAGCGGCAAATAAAGTAGTCATTATTTCAAAGGTTTCCTAACGTCGCGGAGTTGCTTCGCAATCAGAAGCGTACTCGTCACGACACCGAGCACCAAACAAACAATCGTAGCAATAGGCGCGATATTGAGCCAGTGGTCAATACCGATACCAAGGAATACCCCTCCAAGCGTTGGAAGAAAAGCCCTCCAGGTAGTATCAAGTGCAGTCATAAAAATCAGCATTGGTCCTGAAATTCCTGACTCCGGCTTGGTCGTTCGGCCTGGTTTCGATTGCGGTCGAGGCGACTCGGTCATACCCAACCATCATACCAAATTGGAAGAGGGTTGGGTAGGGTAGATATTTTTCAGTTTCTGCACCTTACAACGCAGTAATGTTGAAGCTGCCGCTCGCCGTAAATCGATAAATGGTATAGGCCACGCCATTAATCGTTACGTTCGTGGTCGCGGGTGAGCCTGTGGTTGAGATTGTCATCGAACCCGTCTTGACGCGCACGATCACGACACCAGCACCACCTGCACCGCCGGCACCACCACGGTTCAAACCATTTCCACCACCGCCACCACCACCGGCACTTGCATTACCATTAGTAAGTGCAGTATTTGTCACACCAGGGTATCCAATACCGCTGTTGGTGTTTTGATTGACACCATTTCCAGCACCGACATCGCTTATCCCTGGGCTGTTAGTCGCATAGGCGCCACCGCCACCGCCACCGCCGACAGTAAGTTTTACACCAGTAATATAGGTGATGATACCCGAGCCACCGTGTCCCGCGTTGACACCAGCACCGTGCACACCCGAACCGCCGGCACCACCTCCGCCACCTCCACTGTATGGGTCTCCGACACCGTTACCGCCAGGGAATCCTTGACCGTTCACGCCATTACCACCATTTCCCGGAGCAGGAGAGCCACCACCAGAGCCACCACCACCGCTACCACCGTTAAGGCCCGGGGTTCCAAGCTGTGAACCACCACCTCCACCTCCGGTTGCAACAAGTCCTCCAAAAGCAGAGTTTCCGCCGTTGCCACCGTTTGTTCGCGCCGCAGCCCCAGCACCAGCCGCACCCCCAGCACCAATCGTGACCGTGCGGTTTCCCGTAGTAGCAAGTACACCTTCTTGGTAGATAACACCGCCACCGCCACCACCGCCGGCGCCACCACAAGTGGCACAGTTTCCAGCGCCGCCACCGCCACCGGCAACCACCAATACATCATAGGTGTCAGCGCGAGGAATCTCATCGGGGGTTGGAATAAATGATGCTTCATATGAGCGGATATTTTCGGCCGTCTCATTAGTGCCGGGTGTCCAAATAGTAGAACCCAACCATGAGCTGTCGGTTCGAGCCAACACTTGGCCGGTACTTTTCACTACTACCGAAACAGCCGCCGCGCTCGGGTTAAACCCAGTAGTGCCACCGTTATACAGACGTACGGCAAGACGGTGTGCACCCGGTGTTAATGTAAGCGTCTGCTGATTCACCGCAGACCATGGTGAGTTCGCAATAACCATTTCGCCGTCCAGGAAGACACTACAATCGTCGTCACATAATGTTGATATCTGCACTTCTGTTGGGGTGGTCACGTAAAAGTTTTCATCATCGCGCATATACCCTGTTGAGCTTGAAGGACATGCAGCCGAACAACCATTTCCTGGCGGAGCAATGATAGGAGTCAGCGGGTCATCTTGCGTACCTGTCCAGCTTGCGCTTGCAACGCGAGCAGATCGGTTGGCGTTCTCGACAACTGGCTGCCAAATCGATGGGTCGGCGTAGTAGTCAGATTGAGAGAAGTGAACACTATTACCCGCACTCACACGCCAGCTTCCATCGGTGACGACAATAGGATTAGAGCCACTTCGTTGAATCGCTGCAGTAAACTTTGAGGCTCGCGGAGTGAGGGTCTTGTTAGTCAGCTGCGCAGTAATTGTGTGACATCCCGGAGTCAGCGCAATCGACGCGGTGGTAAGCGATCCGGTCACTGTTGTGCGCAGCGTCCCATCGACATATATAAGAACTTCGTCATTGGTTGCAGGACTCGTCGCCGTTAGGGTGTAGGTACCCGCCTCGAAAACAGTGAAGTCTTTACGGAAATACATTTTACCCGCAGAAATATCTGCATCGACAAGGGTAATAGACTGGGCGGTTCCCGCAGTTGGGATTGCCTGTTGATTTGAAGAGACGATGGCTTTTTGCCAGCCGAGCGCTGTTGACGCCGCACCAGAACAGAGGTCTGGAACAACCGCAACTTGCACCGCCGGCTGGCGATAGGTACGCCAAACTTGGCCAGTTGAAGATCGAAGAAGCTCTACGTATCCACTATTAGGGAGCGTGACAGCACGGCCGCTTGCATCAACAGCGGGCCGTGCAACGCTAAATGAGCTGCGCAGCGTGCCGTTTACGACAACCGAACATCGAGGGTCGGTCGGACAACTTGATACGCTTGCATTTTGAACTTGAAATGTACCATTGCCATTAAATACATGTACTTTATTGACGCCAACCGTGTGGGTTGTCGCAGTACCGCTGACGATAGCCTGAATCGACCCATTATTCGGGTATGAAATAACGACGATACCAGACCCACCATTGCCGCCAGCATTATAGCCGCTATAAGAACCCCCGGCGCCGCCACCACCAGTGTTCGCGGTTCCCGAGCCACCAGCTGAAGCTACGACGGCATTTCCAGCCCCGACGCCACCAATACCAACGATTGTACCGTGCACCTCACCGCCACCGCCACCAGATCCGTACGTAACCATTGCACCGGATATACCAAACGTAAGGCCTGGGCCGCCATTACCCGAACCAGCTACGTTACCAGCAGCAGACCCAGGTCCGCCCGCACCGCCACCGCCAGCATTCGTGCCAACCCAGCCGGCGTCAAGAAAGCCAGCGCCGCCAGGATTGCCTTGCCCAGAAACAGCAACCCCAGGCGAACCTGGTGTCCCCGATGTGACAATTGTGCCACCTCCCGTTGAACCGCCACTTGCGCCTACACCCGTTTGGCCGTGCGTTCGCCCGGCGCCACCACCTTCTGCAACAAGACCTGCAAAACTAGAGTCGCTGCCGTTTGCTCCGTTTACTGCCGATCCCTGAGCACCACCAGCACCGCCGGCACCTACCACAACAGGGTAAGAGGCAACCGCAACAGGAATTCCTTCTTCATATATAACACCGCCGCCACCACCGCCAGAGCCAGTATTTCCACCGCCGCCGCCACCACCAACAATAAGCGCCTGAACGCGCGGTTCAAGGAGTTGATTACCAGCACAGTCGGTGCTTGGGGTGAGTGGTTTTGTATCGGTCCAAAGCGGCTTATTACCGTTCTTTGCAAGACATGCCTTCGCATATGCAACACCCGCTTCACCGGCGGCTTTTGCAAGCTGCTCATAGTACTGTGTTTTAAGGCTGGTGCGAACGGCCGCTACAGAAGAAACTGATACGGCCAAAATTGTCAGCATAACAACCGATGCGATTAGCACCGTCGGTAAAGCAAAACCACCTCTAGCTATGTGTCTTTTTTGCATCTATGTTCATCACCCAATATTCTAGCGTTTATTGTAGCACAAGCAGTATAATAATTGGCAGGAAAATACGTTTACTGTATAATGTATAGTGAATTAAGGTTAGGGGAACAAAGGAAACTATATGAGCACCGACACAACAAACAGCACGACACCTCAGGTTACTATTTACCGCACAAGCTGGTGCGCGTTTTGTCACACCGAAATGCAGTGGCTCGACCGCCTTGGCGTGCCGTATGTTGCAAAAGATATTGAAGCCGACCAAGCCGCACACGACGAACTTATGGCGAAAATCGATGGCGATTTCCGCGGTGTTCCGGTTACTGACGTAGCGGGCGACATCATTCTTGGGTTCGACCGTCCGAAGCTTCAAGAAGCTATCAAGACCCACGGCCTTCAACCAGCCGCAGCATAGTCAGCGATCGTATTAACTACCCGAAGGGGGTTACTGCAGAATACTCACCACCGTTCGATAAAGAATTTCGCCTCAGAACACCTGAGAGTGAACAAGAACGGCTTGAAGAAGTGAGAACCGTAATCGATGACCGGCTCACGATATGGGCCAATTCGGTGCAGGCAAATCATCCCGCACTCTACCACGGGGGATTGGCTCGACATATCGTAAAGCAATGTGAACGACAACCTGAAGAAGCTATCCAGGCAGCTATAAATGAACCGTCTCCGTTTGATAAGGGGAACGAGCTCTCGGCTCGACGCATCGCCCAAGAACAACGCGAGGCGCAAAAGGCCCACGACGACCGCGAAATCCTCCTGACCGTTACACTTGACGACACCCTTGATAGTTTCGACCCTGAAGACTCCACTTTCCGTGAATCTATTGAATTCCAGAGGCACATACAATTCAACCCTGGTATACGGGAAGAATATCGAAAAGCCTTGATGTACGTGTCCAGGCTCTACATCCAGCGCGAACAGATTGCCTTATGGAAGCGAGAAAAAGACTTTGGACAAATCCACTTTATACTTGTACTTAACCGACTGCTGGATGATCACTAAGCGTATCGTATAATAGGTAGGTGAATAAAAAACCTCTCGCCGCCACGTCTGTCGCGCCTCGTCGCGCCGCACCCGCCAAAGTAGCTCTCGTAAAGCCAACCATTGTTATGATCCACGGCTTCCGTGGCACCCACCACGGGCTTGTTCCAATTGCAAAATACTTAAAATCGAACGCCAACATTCTTATTCCTGATTTGCCTGGGTTTGGAAGGGGAGCACACCTTAAAGCCTACGACCTCGACAGCTACGTTGAATGGCTGCATAAATTTATGAGTAAGCAGGGTTTCAAAAAGGCCCCAATGCTCATGGGGCATTCATTTGGCAGTATTATTTGTGCTGCGTATGCGAAAAAATATCCAAAGACCATTCGAAAGCTCATACTCGTGAACCCCATTGGCGCTCCGGCACTTGAAGGGCCGAACAAAGTTATGACTAAGCTTGCCGTGACATACTACAAAATCGGCACAAAACTACCCGAGAAGCTGGCGTATACTTGGTTGTCCGCAAAACCGATTGTCCGCATCATGAGTGTCACCATGGCAAAAACCCATGACAAAGGCCTCCGCACATTCATCCACCACCAACACGACCGCTATTTTAGCCGCTTCCATAGCGCGCAGTCAGTGCTTGAAGGGTTTACGACTTCAATCAGTCACAACGTCGGTGATTTTGCCAAAAGCATTCCCGTCTCAACACTTCTTATCGCCGGGTCACTTGATGACATTACGCCGCTCAGTGCGCAGTACGGGCTGGTTAAAAAGTTTCCAAATGGTGAATTAAAGGTTATCAAAAACGTCGGGCATTTAACCCACTACGAAACGCCTGAAATTGTCGCAAAGCTTATTCAGGCTTTTATTAAGTCGGTGTAGATTGTTTCGAATCGCTTCAGTGTCGTTTGAAGGTCGTGGGTACGTGCAATCGTAAGGCTTTCTTCAGCCATAGCTTGACGTACAGCAGGGTTTTCAAGGATATGAAGAATACCCTGAGCGATCGCCTCGTCGTCATCCTGTTCAGTTAGGTAGCCGTTACGTTCGTGCTGACATAGCTCTCGAAGCGCTCCGGCATCAACCGCAACAATCGGCTGACCGCTCGCCATTGCTTCAAGCGTGGCGATACTCTGGAGTTCAGCAGGAGACGGCATACAATATACTGTTCCAACCTTGTGTAGCTCAACGAGATCTTCGTCGCTGACACGACCCGTAAAGGTCACTTGGTGCGATACACCGAGTTCATTCGCAAGACTTTCAAGTAGCGCACGTTCAGTACCATCACCAACAATGAGCAGGTGGACATGCGGCATCACCGATTGGACACGTATAAACGCTCGAACCAGGACCGGAAGGTGCTTTTCGGCATCGAGGCGTCCAATGTAGGAAACGATTGGGCGGTCTTTTGGAAGACCGTAGCGAGTGTATATGTCCTTATGCGCTTCGCTAACCGTGAATCGTGAGAGGTCGATGCCGTTTGAAACAGCTTCCATTGGAGTCGTAATCTTCCCGACATCAAACATTTCAATCGCAGATTGCGTTGGCATGGTGATGTAATCGGCTTTTGAGTGGAACCGTGCACCATAGGCCTTTAGAATATAATTGATTGGACGAGAAACGGGCGCCAAAAGACGAAGGTTATCCATGAGGTTTTCCGGCATGGCATGGTTGGTACTAACAATTGGAATACCGTATTTATTGCCGTACTTCATTGCCGCCTGGCCAATCCACATGAGCATTTGAATGTGAATAACATCTGGGTCAAAGTCATCAATGATTTTCTTTACTTCACGGGCCGGGTTCAATGAGATGCGGAAGTTTTGATAGAAAGGGAAGGGGACCGAAACGGTACGTGCAATGACGTAGTTGCCATCAACTTCCTTGTACCGTTTACCATTTTGACTTGGCGCAATAACAAGAACCTCGTGTCCATGCGCCGCAAGGCCACGAGCGAGGTTTCGACTAAAAGAAGCAACGCCGTTGATAGTCGGGTAGTGTAAATCCGACGCGATTAATATTTTCATAACTTGAGGTTATTATATCATGCTCCCTTATAAGGGAGGTGCGCCAAGGAGCTTGGTGTGCTACCGTTTTCACGAAACTGGCTTCACGCAAGGAACTTTAAGGGCCTCCGCGCCTTAAAGTTCTTTGGCTACGCGACAGGTTTCTTTGAAAAGGTAGCGCCCCAAGCTCCCCACCAGACCCAGTCATACAGTGAGCATGGTAAAATATCAGCTAGTATGAAGATACTTTTTGATGCCCGATATACTCGGACCGATTATCATGACGGCATTAGCCGTTATTCGGCTGAGCTTGGGAACGCACTCGCCAAACTGACGCCTGTGACTTTTTTAATTTCCGAAGAAGGACAGAAGAAGTGGTTTCCGAGCGACGCTTCGTTTATTACAATCCACCCCGGCACTTCGTTAAAAGAGCCATTTACGGCACTTATTCTGAATAAATATAAGCCCGACGTCGTGTATAGCCCCATGCAAACAATTGGAACAATGGGGCGTAAATACAAGTCAGTGCTGACACCACAGGACATGATTTACTATCGTCACCCACAAGCACCTGGCTTCTTGCCAGCTCATGTGCGTTTTGGCTGGCGCCTTTACCACTTAATGTACTGGCCGCAGCGCCTCGTTTTGAGGGGTGGGGATATCATTACGACTGTGAGTAAAACATCTGCCAGCGACTTACAAAAGGCTCGCATGACAAAGCATCCAATTCATGTTGTCTATAATGCGCCGCAAAAGTTTTCTACCTATTCCGTTCATCATGAAAGCCCTATTAAAAACATTGTGTTTATGGGTTCATTCATGCCGTATAAAAATTCTGAGACGCTCATTAAGGGGATGGAGTGGCTCCCAGGTCGCACGCTGCACCTTCTGAGTCGCATACGTCCCGAGCGCCAAGCCGAGCTTGAAAAGCTTATTCCTGCAGGCGCTCAAGTGATTTTCCATAACGGTGTCAGCGACGATGAATATGAAAAGCTCCTCGCAGACAATGCCATTCTTGCCACCGCAAGCCGCGACGAGGGCTATGGTATTCCTGTCGCCGAAGCCATGAGCATTGGCGTTCCAACGGTCATTAGCGACATGCCGGTATTCCATGAAGTCGGCGCAGATGGAGCTTTGTATTTTAGCCCAGACAATCCAAAAGAATTTGCCGAACAAGTTATGAAACTTGACGATGTAGACTTTAGAAACGACCTTATCGAGCGTGGCCACAAGCACATGCAGCAGTTTAGCTGGGATGCGTCAGCAAAGGTCCTGCTGGAAGCCATTAAGTCTGTTGTCTAATCTGTTACAATAGAGCATTATGGCCGCACAAAAAAAGAAGCAACAAAAGCCGCAAGCTATCGTCAACCGACGAGCTTCTTATGATTACGCGCTTGGCGACGACCTCACAGCAGGTATTGTTTTGAATGGCCGTGAAGCCCGTGCCGCTCGCGATGGTCGCGTGCAGCTAAAGGGATCTTTCGTGACAATCCGTAATGGTGAGCTTTGGCTTAATAATGCAAGTTTTTCACTCAAGCTTAATTCCAAAGGAGTGAACGAATCTACGGTTGATACCACTGCCAGGAAGCTCCTTGCCAGCAAAAAACAAATTGAAGAACTCGCCGAACGAAAGCAAGCCGGTATGTCAATTGTGCCACTTCGCCTTTTGACCCAGGGGCGTTACATCAAGCTCGTCATCGCACTCGGTAAGGGTAAAAAGAATTACGACAAGCGCCAGGCAATAAAAAAGCGCGACCAAGCGCGCGATACAAGTCGGTTCGTTTCGTAATACATTCTACTAAAAAGTCAGATGGC
>CAZMJB010000009.1:0-23508 GCA_964566735.1 uncultured Candidatus Saccharibacteria bacterium | reverse complement strand
TGGTACCAACAAATATTCATGCTCGATGCATCGCGTCTTCTTGCAGTGGCAAACGCGCGTGGTGGGCTTGAGGGTCTCGTGAGTAACTTGCTTGGCGAGGCTTTTGCTGCAAAGAATATAATTGTTTGTTTCGATAACGCCGAGCTGTTTTTCGAAGAAGGTGTCGGAGCCGTTGATCTCACCTCGCTTCTCCTTCCAATTATCGAAGCGCGCCGTCTTCGCATCATCATGACTATGGATGAGCAGCGATTCTTGCAAATTAGCAAGCGCACCCCAGCGCTTACTGGGGCAATGACACGCGTGATGGTTCAGCCAACCAATGAGGCCGACACCCTGAAAGTCCTCGAAGACCATCTTCCAATAGTTGAGCACGGTCGCAAGGTCACCTTTATGTACCAAGCGATGAAAGAGGCCTACCGACTAAGTCAGCGGTATGTTTACGATGTTGCTATGCCAGGCCAGGCGATTACACTGCTTGAACAAGCGGCTGAATACCCTGAAGAGGGCGGTATTGTATCGGCACGTTCGGTGAACCGTGCAATTGAGCAAACAACCGGCGTAAAGACCGCGGCCGCAGATGACCAAACCGAGCGCGATATGTTGTTAAACCTTGAATCACTTATTCACCAGCGCATGATCGGCCAAGAACGAGCAGTAAGCGTCGTTTCAGACGCCCTTCGCCGCGCTCGTTCTGGGGTGCGTAACCAAAATCGTCCAGTTGGAACGTTCCTTTTTCTTGGTCCTACTGGTGTTGGTAAGACGGAGCTCGCGAAATCACTCGCCGCCGTATACTTTGGTGGTGAGAAGAATATTATTCGCCTCGATATGAACGAATTTGTGTCACCGGACGATGTCGCGCGACTCATTGCTGACGGTGCCGACGATCCAAGCAGCCTAACTGCGCAGGTTATGAAGCAGCCGTTTAGTGTCGTGCTATTGGATGAGCTTGAAAAAGCACACTCCAGCGTCCTTACGACACTCCTTCAGCTCCTCGATGAAGGAATCCTTCGTGATGTGCGCAACCGCGAGGTAAGTTTCCGCGACACAGTCGTTATTGCGACCAGTAATGCTGGTGCCGACCGCATTCAAGAATATCTTCACCGTGGCTACAGCTTGCAGCAATTTGAAGAAACCTTTGTGAACGAGCTCATTAGCAGCCATATTTTCCACCCAGAATTTTTGAACCGTTTCGACGAAATGGTGGTGTTTGGCCCGCTCGAGAAATCACAGCTCCTTCAAGTTGTTGACCTGATGCTCGCAGATGTGAATAAGAACCTGGCCGAGCAAAAGATTACCGTTACAGTTACACAGGACGCTAAAGAATACTTGGTCGAGGCAGGCTATGATGTACGGCTTGGCGCGCGCCCTATGCGCCGCGTTGTGCAGCGTGCCGTTGAAAACACTGTGGCAAAACTTTTGCTTGGTGGGCAGGCTCAGCCAGGAAGTGCCATTGAAATTACCCGTGATCAAGTCGAAGCAATCCTCGCCTCACGCATGCAAGCAGATTCATTAGCAGCAGAGAATAAATAAACATCCAGCCTGGGTGACTGGATGTTTTCATAATTTTGGGGCGAATGAAGGGGATCGAACCCTCTACCTTCGGAACCACAACCCGACGCTCTAACCAGATGAGCTACATCCGCCATGAATGCATTTTGCTATATAAATAACGCACGTGGCACTGCGTCTAGCAGTAGCTATTGTAACAGATTGAGTCCCTAAAGAAAATATGCTATAGTGGTTCAAGTCTGCGGGCGTCGTATAATGGCTAATATACGTGCCTTCCAAGCATGTGATGAGAGTTCGATTCTCTCCGCCCGCACCATAGAAAAAAGACATCGCTTCGGATGTCTTTTTTCTATGGTAGTGAGTTGGGTGGATTGAACTCTCATCACGAGCGAGCAAAGCGAGCGGATGAGAGTTCGAACATGCCCGTATAAACGGCGCATGGCGAAGCATTCTCTCCGCCCGCACCAGATTGAACCATTGGAGACGTTAGAACTTTTCTAGCGTCTTTTTGCTATGATTAATGTATGTTAAAAATATATCTTGCCCGTCATGGCCAGAATGAAGACAATGCAAACGGCATATTAAATGGTCACCGAGATTTACCACTAACCGATATTGGTATTGCGCAAGCAACGGAAGTTGCGAACAAAATTAAAGATGCCGGTCTGGTGTTTGATGTCATATTAAGCTCACCATTAGACAGAGCATTGAAAACTGCTGAAATTATCTCCACTGTTAATGGGGGACCTATTCCGAAAATCGTACCCAAACTAATCGAAAGGGATTTTGGATCTCTTACTGGTGTAGAACAGTCGCGTATTGAAGAGCTTTGTGCGCCAGACATTATTAAAACCGAAACAATAACCTACTTTCTTTCACCTGAAGGGGCGGAAACGTTTCCCGACTTGCTGGTTAGGGCTAAGAGACTCTTAGAAGAAGTAACTAGTGAATATAAAGATGGCTCAATTCTTCTCGTTACGCACGGTGATTTTGGTAAAATGATTTACGCTCAATATTATGGGCTAGATTGGAAGAGTGTATTAACTCTATTCCATTTTGGAAATTCAGAGCTATTGCTTTTGTCCGAAGACTCAAGCGCAGGAGAGGCGCATATATTTAACATTATCCAACATAATACGTAAAATGAGTTCCAACTTCTTCTAAGATGGTGCACCATAGAGCTTATGTTTAAACAGTCACTTTGGTGGCTGTTTTCGTTTATGCTTTCTCGTAGGTGCTAATTGAGTTAGAATAAACGACACTATGGCTGAGCTTGTATCATTTAGTAGTATTGATGACTTTTCGGAAGTTGCGAGGAGCTATTCACGTTTACTGGCTCGAGAGGATAATCGAGATATTAAAGTGGATTTTCCTGAAACCTTTCATAGGTATTCAGGTGATCCGGAAATCGTACGACGTGAGCTTGAAGAAACAGCCAATGCTTGCGCGAGCGGTCAACGAGAACAGTTTGTTGTTTTTAACGAAGGTGCTGTGGTAGGTTTGTCGGCGGTGCAGCGAATTCAAGGGCCACCCGTAAATTTACCGGAAGGTATTCCAAATGTCAGTGAGTTTATCCTACGGCCTTTTAGGGGCAAAGGCCTAGGCGAAGCTTCCTTAAGGGCCTGCTTGGAGCTTGTGGATGAAAGCTTTGGGGGTCATGCTTACACTCGAGTCCGTACGGAAAATATTGTTTCAAGGAATATGGTTGAAAAGGTTGGGTTTGCATCAATCACCAGTGATGAGAAATTTATTTGGTATACCTACGAACGATAGTTCTAGCTTCTTCTAAATGGTGCACCAAAGAACTTATGATTGCCGCACCGATTACTTGAGAGCATACTATTTTTATGGAATTTAGCGATAAAGATATATTCACCTTTGACGAGCAATTGCAAAAAGGTCCGGATGCTACCAGGTTCGAAGATTTTCCAGATGCAACGGTAGCGATGGACTTTGTAAACTATTGCCTCTCGACCGTCTATCGTGACGGCGCTTTTATACATTGGTGGAATAAATCTCACCAAAGATTAGGTAATCGCTCACCGCTTGATGTTTGGTCGGAATCTCCACAGGACGTAATTAATCTTGCGACAAGCCTAGCAAATTTGTAATGTAATTCTGACTTCGTCTACTTACTGGCGCTATACTCTGAAAAAATAGTCTTGCGTAAATGCCTAAACATAAGCCAGCCCGGAATAATAGAAAGCCAGTAGCTAATGAGGCGGTAGAGGAGGGTAATGATGATGGCAATCGATCCATCGACCCCCACCAGTACGAGCCCTGAATAAATACCCATCTCGGCAGATCCAATACCACCGGGTGTCGGCACTACAGTAGCAGCGATGTTACCGAATGTATATGCAAGGAGCGCATCCGCAAATGAAATGTCGATACCAATAGCCTGCGCACAACACATCAGCGTCAAAACATTTACCGAAGTTCCGATACCGTTCATAACAAGGTTAATAAAAAGCGATTTCGGTCGAGATTGATAATACGTGACGTTCTTTTTAAAATTCGCCCATGCCTCGCCTATTTTTTGGCGGAGCTTTCGAGCTGATATAAGGGTAATAACGAGCGCAAGAATGCCGAGAATACCAAAGATACCGATATTAATGTGAACATCGCTGCTTTGCGTGAATATAGTGTTAACCGAGACGTCGCTGAACAATAGGGCGGCTATGATGAGGAATATGTAGGCGACCAAACTGCTCGCCGCATTCACCGCCATAATGGTCGTCGCCTGGTTTGCCGTGTGCTTACTTTTAATGAAGTAATAAATATTTAAACTAATCGTTCCCACACCCTGCGGGAGGATCTTATTAACAAAGAGCGCCGCTACCTGTACTTTGAAGGTCACCCAGTAGGCGAGTTTTTTGAAGGTGAGCACGGAGAGCTGGGCAGCCATAACGGGCACGCCACTATAAAAGAGGATGATGCCTAGGAGTATCCAAAGGAGATCTGCATCCTTAAGAACCTGAAGACTCTCTACGAGTGAACCAAGTTGAGGAATGAACACACGCGCGGTGAGTGCGAGAATAAGAATGAGAAGAATCGTACTTTTGTATTTCTTCAAAAATGCCATAATCGACGACATATTTGCATTATAGTCCTAATTTTCAGAAAGCAATATAAATAGGTGTATACTGAAATCACAATGGCACACGGAAAGACACGTCTCCCTATTCGCCGCTCACTTGTTATCGCTCTTCTGTTTCAAATTGCCTGGGTACTCGCGGGGCTTTTGTTTGCCCTTTCAGGTGTGCAAGTAGGGTGGGGGCTTCTCATTGCAAACCTACTCACCCTTTGGGCGCCCGCTGCCTTTATGTTCATAACACGAATAAAGCTTTCTGATGGATTCCAGTACGGATATGCCGCTTTTATCACTGGTGCTTCGCTGATCGGAAGTTCACTTGGCGGCTATGGTGCGATTCCTCACTGGGATACCATTGTGCATGTATACTCAGGAACGCTCCTTGCCTGGTTCGGTTTTATTGTCGCCACTAGTGCTGAGCCTTCAATCAAGAGGCCATTGCCGCTGTGGTTGAAAAATGTTTTTGCCTTTATGACCCCCCTTGCGTTTGCCGCCGGCTGGGAGATCTACGAGTTCACGAGTGATCGCCTCTGGGGAACCTCAATGCAAGCTGGCGGGCTTGAGGACACGATTGTCGATATGTTAGCAGCCCTACTGGGTGCGATTGTGGCGCTGATTGCAAGTACGCTTTGGATCTACAGACCCACTCGTCGATTCTGGAAAAAGTAGCGCACTTGGCAAGCGGGGCGACGTTTGGTTTTCTACTCTGGTACACTAGAGAGATGAAAGAACTGACTCCCCAACAACTCAAAGAAGTAAAAGCTGTCCGAAACCTCGCATTTGTTCCATTTGCGCTTCTCGCGGCATTCCATATTTTCATGGTGTACTACATTTTCCCAATGGAAGATAACTTTATGCGCATTTATGTCGCATCCCGAGCCGGTGGCAGTGCGCACTACCTTACAACTGACCAGTTCGCGACAATGAGTACGATTCTTATGGTCACAGCGGCGCTCGTTGGGCTCCTTATCTTTACCGTCGCTCAATTAAAGATGCGAAAAAGCACCTTGCTTGTAGGCTTCTTGCTGTTTTCAGCGACGACGTTCTACCTTTCGATTTATCTCGCTGCGGCACTTGAAGAGTTCTGGGGTGGATGGGGGCAACTGATTGGTGTTGTTGCCTCACTTGCTATCTGGCTTGGACTTGTGTGGCCTATTATGACGTCGGGGCTTCCACCTAGGTCAAAAAAATCTCGCTAGTGATCGTGCTCGTCGGCTTCGGCATCAGCCTTTGTAGGGTGTACGGTGCCGTGCGGGTGTTCGGCCGGAGCGTAAATAGAGTAGAGTTTGAGTGGCTCATCGCCGGTGTTAATGATGTTGTGCCACGTGCCTGCTGGGACGAAAATTGCGTAATCGTCTTCTGCGTCCCAGGCTTGAAGTGAATCTTCGGTCGGTCCCATTTCAACACGCGCTGTACCTTCTTCGATGCGAAGGAATTGGTCGTGGTCTTCGTGCACTTCAAGGCCAATGTCATCGCCGGGTTCTATGGCCATGAGGGTCATCTGCATATTACTGCCCGTCCAGGCCGCAGTGCGAAAGTTAGTATTTGAAACGGTAAGTTCTTCAATATCAACAACGTAGGGGTTTGGTCCGTTATCTTGCATATAGTTCCTCCTTATTGCTTATATATCTAGTATACCGTAGTGGTTTGCTATAATTACAGATGTGCGCGGGTCTGCGCGCTTGGTATGCCCCGGTAGCTCAGTTGGATAGAGCAGAGGACTTCTAAGCCTAAGGTCGCTGGTTCAAATCCAGCCCGGGGTACCAAATACAAACTATAAATACTTTTATATGAAACAACCAACCGCTCTACAACTCACTGAAATTAAAAAAGTACGGAATCGTGCATTTATTCCACTTGGGTTATTTGTCCTCATTCATATTTTTATGGTGCACTATATCTTTCCACTCGAGGGCGGCTTTATGCGTGCGTATATCCCAGCCCGAACAGGCGGGAGCTACGTTGACCTTTCGCTCGATGCTTTTATGAATACCAGCATGATTGCGATAGGTGCATCAGCGATTGTAGGTGTGCTCATCTTTGTCCTTGCCTACCTAAAATTACACAAGCTCGTACTTATTATCGGGTTTATCCTTTTTTCACTTACAGCGTTTAGGTTGTCGGTTCAGTTCAGTTCGGCACTTGGAAGTCTCTGGGGGGATCTCGGAAGCGTACTCGGGTTTCTTAGTATGTTTGCACTGTGGTTCTACCTAACATGGCCAATTTTGACAACAGGAATAGGCTCTACACCAAAGAAGAACAATAAGTAAAGAGAAGTATAGCTACGCCACTCTTCGATTCTTAGTCTTGGTGCCGCTGTCCTTGCAGACTCGCCCATTTTCCTTGCGAGATCGCCCAACGCCTCTTTTGTTTAAGTGAGAAATTTCCGATTTCATTGTCAGTATTATCGCACGCCACGAAGGAAAAACGGTACAACAACTAAGGTGTGATTATCTCAATAATCTCTTCGATAATTGTCGTCTCCTCGGGCTCCGGTTCAGGCTCCGGAGTCGGTTTGGCAACCGGTGGTGTCGGTTCTTCTGGAGTGGTATGGCTCGTTGGTTTAGAAGGCGCTGTTGGCTCAGGGTTTGATTGCGTTGGAGGGGGAGTGGGAGTTGACCCAGAAGAAGTTGGTTGTCGAGAAGGAGCTGCCGTCCATGAAGTATCATTCGAGGTTGGTTGCGTCTCTTCGGAAGTAGGAGTCGTCTCTTCCTTTTGAGTTTCTTGAGTGACCTCCGCTTGGGGCTCCACATAAGCGATCCGACTTTGATTCAAATTGCTTTGAACGAGGAGGGTCATAGCCCCTGCAAACCCTACGAGAAATGCGCCACTCCCGTACATGAGTGCTCTGCGCCAAGGATATCGTTTTTTGATAGTTAACATTAGATTTCTCCTTTGTACTACTACGTCTATCCCACCTGTATCTATTATACAATATTATTTACTATGATAAAAAAATATTGCTTAGTGTTTATGCTATACTGAGCGTATGAAAATCGGCGTATTTGATTCAGGTATCGGGGGTCAATCCGTCGCTAATGCGCTTAGGAAAGATTTTCCGAGTGCAGATATTCTTTCGATTGATGACCGTGCCCACATGCCCTATGGGGTTCGTTCGGTCGCTGACATTACTAGCCTTACGGATGCTGCAATTCAACCGCTCTTACAAGCGCACTGTGATGGTATCGTTCTGGCGTGCAATACGGCAACTGCTGCGGCGATCGAAGCGCTAAGAGAAAAGTACCCATTAACACCTTTTATTGGTCTCGAGCCAATGCTAAAGCCTGCGAGTGTAATGACAAAGTCTGGAGTCATTGCCGTCTGTGCTACACCAGCCACTCTTGGCAGTGATCGGTACGCTACCTTAAAGAAGGACTTTGCATCGGGGTTGAAGGTCATTGAACCAGATTGTAGCGAATGGGCGTATCTTATTGAAAATGGCGAACTTGAAACTAAAAAAATAACGAAAATAATCAATGACGTCTGTGCGGAAGGTGCTGATGTCATTGTTCTCGCCTGTACACACTATCACTGGATAAAAGAAGAAATTCTTACTTCAGCGAATGGGCGCGCGGCAGTAATAGATCCAACGGATGCTATTTCGAAGCGAGTCCGGGAAGTGTTGGCGGTGAGGCCTAGCGCTTAAGGGTTGCGATTAAGACGGTACGATCGTCATCTAATTTTGTGGCAGTAAATTCACCAAATTTATAAGGGTCGACATCTTTTATGTGTCGGCGCAGTGCTTCATATGCATCGATGGAAACGGTCTCGGGGAAGGAATTGTAGTATCCGTCAGTCACTAACTCAATGGTCTGCACCGTGTCTATCGGATACCTGAATACTTTTATCATCTGCTCAGGAACCGGGGTGCCGTCAATAATCTCATACCCCAGGGGGTGTGTCGCGTTATTCTGGTATAAATGCTGATTTTTTAAAAGAGGCATAATAAAGTCGCGGCCACCGTCTATATCCCCGGTTGTTTTAATGTACTCCCTTCGGGCATTGGCTGTGAGTTGGTCGACGAGTTTACTGTTCGTATGAGCGTCGATGCCGTTGATGCGAAACGATGAATCGCCGACCTGTGTAATAATAATTTCACTGCCAACAATACGTGCAACCAAAAGAGTGGCGGCGAAGCGAAATGCAGAATCTTGGAGTGCTTTTGGGTTAATCTGCTCGTATAGATGCTTCAGTTTTTCGCTTACTTCATTCACGAGATCGGCCCCATTTGCTTTGGACGCGAGGCATGCGTCGACGACGAGTTCGGCAGCAAGTTTACCGCCTGATTGCCCCTTCAAGTCTTGTCCGGACTTGTCAGTGGCGCCATCACTAAGCACAAGGACTGATTCATTGTAGCGGAATGCGTCCTCATTTTTTGGAGGATTTTTCCCCATGCTCATGATGTCGACGTCTATGAAAGCGGGGGTCGGGTGGTCTTCGTTCATGCGCTCATAATGACATAGAGTTGTAGTTGCGCCAATATACAAAGTGCTAAAATAGATACATAACCTAACGGGAGGATGTGTATGCAGGAAACACGGCAAACGACAGAGGTGAAGGAAGCAACAACAGATGTGGATGGGGCGCAGGTTGAGCAGCACACCGTGCACCGCGTAGAGCGGACCCCGGGTGTTATTATGGCGCAGCGAATTATCTGGTTTGTGGTTGGACTCATCAACATCTTACTGGCAACCCGCTTCGTGCTCTTACTTTTGGGTGCAAACCTAGATGCAGGCTTCGTCGAATTCATTTACACCATTACCAACCCGCTCGTTGCACCATTTGTTGGTATCTTTGGTACACCAACCTACGGCCAGTTTATGTTTGACTGGAGTAGCCTCCTTGCCATCATTGTGTACTCGTTGATTGCTTGGGGTATCGTGAAGGCCATGACGCTTTCTCGACCGCAGCAAGAAATCTAAGTCCAACTCGACGAAGAAAAGAGACCGCGCTGGCGGTCTCTTTAGTAGGGGGGAATGAAGCTGCTGTAGCTATGGTTGGGTACTTGGCTGTACTTCTACCGTTTCGGGCGCATCTACATTGATTGTTTCCGCACCACCGTTAAATATGTTTGCTCCCCCTAAGGCGAAGAACAAAATAATAAGCACGACAATAACGGCAAGCACAATGAGCCATGTATATGACGAGCGGCGTTCGCCACCCTCTACTACAACTGTTTCTCGTTCTCGATCTACCATACGGTTCTCCTTAATCGTTACGTAGGTAAGTATAGGTCAGTGCATTGGGTTTGTAAGTTAAATATTTCACAGTTTCTTTCAACAGCATCTAAGGAGACTTTCTGTATACTAAGTAAAGTAAACAAGTGGGGGAAGTATGGAGCAAAAGTCTAAGCTACAACCAGCTATCGCGGCGCTGATTGTCATTGTATTGGTAGGTATTGTTGCGAGCGCTGCGATTATTGTCGTGAATAACTCGAAGGATAATAACACTTCCACTACTACGGAAGAATTTAATCATGAAACGCACCAGCATGCCCCGAGTGATGATGCTTCGGTTGATTCCACTGACGTCTCTGAGTACAAAGATGGTACGTATGAAGCCGAGGGCACCTATCTTTCGCCTGGTGGACGTGAATCTATTGGCCTGACAGTCACCATTAAGGACGGGATTATTACAGAAACATCCCTTGCGATGCACGGAACAAGTCCTGAGGCAAAAGAATACCAAGGTCACTTCGAACACTCCTACAAAGAACTGATTGTAGGGAAAAAGGTGAATGGTATTTCCCTCACACGTGTGGCAGGCTCTTCCCTGACTTCAAATGGATTTAATGAAGCCCTTGATGAAATCCGAAACGAAGCCCGCGCTTAGCTGGCGGTTTGAAGCTATTGGAACGAGTTGGGGGATTGCTTCGGCTGCTGCACTGCCTGAATCTGTGAAAATGCGCATCCTCGCGCTTATTGAGGATTTTGATAAAGCGTACTCGCGGTTTCGACCCGATTCTTTGGTGAGTCGACTGGCTACAGAGGACGGAAAGGTAGAATTCCCACCGAGTGCTTCTGAGATTTTTGGGTTGTACGAAGAGCTCTTCCGTCTTACTAAGGGGAAAGTCACTCCTCTGGTGGGTGATTCGCTGGTTGCGGCGGGGTATGATCAAAAGTACTCGTTGAAAACCGCAGGGGCGCCCGTGTCCGCTCCTGACTACAACGAGGTGATAACGCGTGAAGGGGCGGCAGTTACTGTTCTAAGGCCTGTCTGCATCGACATAGGTGCGCTTGGAAAAGGCTACTTAGTTGATGTGGTGGTGAAGCTGCTTCTTGAGGCTGGATACGATGACTTCGTGGTAGATGCAAGCGGTGACATGAGGGTTGTGGGCGATCGAACTGAAGTCGTTGGGCTCGAGAATCCGCGTGATACCTCAGAGGTTATTGGTACGATTGAAATTAATAATGCTGCTTTATGCGCCTCGGCCGTAAACAGACGAGCATGGGGTGAGTGGCACCATGTTATCGACCCTGCGACGGGAGTGCCCACAGAGGAAATAGTTGCGACGTGGGCCATCGCCGACACAACGATGCTCGCCGATGGACTGGCGACAGCCCTCTTCTTTACCGACCCAAAAACGCTGGCTGCGAAGTATAATTATGAATATATACGCGTGCATGCCGACGGCAGCGCTGAGTATTCGGAGTATTTTGCTAAAGGAGTATACCAGTGAAGTTTTTAGAATTTATTAATAGTCTTGCTCGACCGATTTCTATGTACAAGGGGCTTCTTTTGGGTCTGACGGGTATTTGGCTGGTCGCAATCCTGCTGTCATTTATGGGGACGCTTAATTTTTCTCCACTGGCTTTAGCTGCAAGTACTGTGGCGCTCGTGGGAACGACAACCCTCGCGAGCCTTTTATGTGGCTGGCTATTTGGCGTAAAGTCGCAACTCGACTCGTCGTTTATTACCGGACTTATTCTGGTGTTTATTTTTACACCGACGCTCGCCGGACCGCAACTCCTTGTACTAGCATTTGTTGGTCTTATCGCTGGTGTATCAAAGTACGTCATAACCTTTCGTGGCCGGCATATTTTTAACCCAGCCGCATTCGCTGCGGTGGTAGTTGGGCTTACGGGGCTTGGTGCTGCTTCGTGGTGGGTGGCAACCCCCGCGCTGACGCCAATAGTATTGCTGGTTGCTTTAGTTTCGGTGTATCAAACAAAGCGCTTTATTGTTCCGGGAGTGTTTCTGGCGATCACCATTCCCGTGCTCCTCATCCAATTTTTGGCGTTCGGCGCCACTCCTATTGAAAGCGTCTGGTTGTTGATGTCATGGCCAATCTTGTTCCTTGCAGGTATCATGCTCACCGAACCACTCACTTTGCCACCACGCAAATGGCAAATGGCAATTGTTGCGGCGGTTGTCGCCATTGCCTTTCTTATTCCATTTAAAATCGGTGCTTTCCAGATGACACCTGCGCTTGCGCTGCTTATCGGAAATATCGTAGCTGCGGTATTCGCGGCACGTCAGGCAATTAGCCTTACCTTGAAAAAGCGCACGGCCCTTACCCCATCAACCGATGAATTTGTTTTCGAAACAAGCGCTCCACTGCACTACGAACCAGGCCAGTACATGGAAGTCATGTTGCCGCACAAACGCATGGATTTTCGCGGTGCTCGCCGTCGGTTTAGTATTACATCGATTCCAAATACGAATCAGGCGTCAATTGGAGTCAAGTTTTACGAGCCTTCGAGTAGCTTTAAGCGAACTCTGAAGGCGCTTGGTGATGGTGCCACGATGCGCGTGGTGAATGTTGAAGGAGATTTTGTCCTGCCGAAAGATACGACCCGCCCACTGTTGTTTATTGCAGGTGGCATTGGCATCACGCCGTTTATGAGCCACCTTCGGTCGCTACTATCTACGAAAGAACCTCGTGACATTGAACTAGTGTACGCCGTCAGCAATCCTGAAGAGATCGCCTATAAAGAGGTATTGGTGAAGTCGGGGATTCGTGTCGTTGTCGTGGCAGCTGAAAAGCCTAAAGATTTTCCGAAGAACTGGCTTTACGGCAAAAGCTCGCGCATTAATTACGAAGAATTTGCATCACTCGTTCCCGATGCATCCGAGCGATGGGCGTATATTTCAGGCCCAACGCCATTTGTGCAACATGGTAAAAGTCGGTTACGAAAGCTTGGCGTAAAAGGTATTAAAACTGATTACTTTGCGGGGTATTAAAAGCTACTCAGTAATATCGCGGATAACCGTAATATTTGCCCCAAGGCTGTTCAAGCGCTGCGCCAGGTCTTCGTAGCCACGGTTAATAGAGTACACGTTGCGAAGAATTGAAGTGCCAGGTGCTGCAAGCATACCAAGAAGAATCACAACTGCAGGGCGAAGCGCTGGAGGAGTAATGATTTCCGCTGGCTTCCACTTTGTTGGGCCTTCAACGTAAATACGGTGTGGGTCAACCAGTTCAACTTTTGCATTGAGCTTTGAAAGTTCCGTGAGGTAAATGGCACGGTTTTCATATACCCAGTCGTGGATAAGCGTGCGGCCCTTGGCTGTTGCTGCAATAAGCGCAAAGAACGGTAGGTTGTCGATATTCAGACCAGGGAATGGCATTGGGTGGATTTTGTCGATAGACGACACGAGGTCGCTTACCTTCGTAGTAATGTCCACAAGGCGAGTTTTACCGTTAAGTGCAGTGTATTCATCTGAAAGCTCGTACTGGAAGCCCATATTTTCGAGGAACTTGAGGTCAATTTCAAGGAATTCAATTGGTGCGCGTTCAATAGTAATTTCAGACTTCGTAACAATTGCAGCGGCAATAAAGCTCATTGCTTCAATTGGGTCTTCAGCTGGTGCGTATTCAACATTCTTATTGATATCACGGAGGCCGTGGACAATAAGTGTCGTCGTGCCGATACCTTCAACCTTCACGCCAAGCTTTTCAAGGTAAAAACAGAGGTCTTGCACCATGTAGTTTGGGCTGGCGTTGCGGATGGTGGTAATGCCGTCGTTCAAAGCAGCTGCCATAAGAACATTTTCGGTTACAGTGTCACCACGCTCAGAAAGAACAATGGTTCGTTCTGGCTTTAGCGAAGTAACTGTTACCTTGTATCGGCTCGTCGTGGTGTGTACTTCGAGTCCGAATGGTCGAAGTCCATCGAGGTGCGGCTCAACGGTACGCTCACCAAGGCTACACCCACCAGCAAAGGGAATATCAAAGGTGCGGTATTGGTGGAGGAGTGGGCCGAGGAACATGATGATGCTTCGGGTGCGCTTTGCAGCTTCCACATCCATGTCTTCAAGTTTTAATTTGGCAGGAGGAATAATTTCGAGGTCGTTGCCGTTAAACCAACGCGTTTTAACACCAATACTATTAAGAACCTCAATAATACGGTTTACTTCTTCGATGCGCGCCACGCTACGGAGGGTCGTTGTTCCGCGGTTAAGGAGTGACGCGCAGAGGAGCGCCACGGCGGCATTTTTACTTGTCTTTGTGACAATGTGGCCAGAAAGTTGTTGGCCACCTTCCACCTTTAGGTTGACCGAACCTGGCTGGTTCACTGAAACAATTTGGCTTGACAAAACGTCGCTAATGCGAGCGAGCATATCAAGGCTGATATTTTGACCACCTTTCTCGATGCGGTTGATGGCGCTCTGACTGGTGCCAAGTGCTTTGGCTAAATCAGTCTGTGTCATCCCTCGGGATTGGCGTGTTTCTTGAATTAAGGTTCCTATTTTGGTGGCGTAGTTCTTTGAATCCATAATGATTATGATATGTCATATTTGATATATAGTCAAGCAAGTATGCCCCCAGACCTTCTTCCGACACCTTTCTTCGGGAGACCGTTTCGCGCCTTGAAATTCACGTTTTAGCGATGTAATTTCAAGGGCTGCACTTCGCTTTGAGTCTCCCTCTGAAAGGTGTCGGAAGGAGGTCTGAGCATGTATAATGGGCTTAACGAGGAGAATTACATGACAGATATACGACCTAGGGTTCAGAATGATGATGCTGTTGCGCAGTTGATTGCGGGTGAAGAAGCGCGCCAGAAGACGGTGATTGAGCTTATTCCAAGTGAGAATTACGTGAGCGAGGATGTTTTAGCGGCACTGGGAAGTGTTTTCACGAATAAATACTCCGAGGGCTATCCTGGGAGGCGTTATTATGGGGGTCAAGAATTTACCGATCCGCTTGAGCAGCTTGCGATAGACCGTGCAAAAGCGCTCTTTAGGGCAGATCATGCAAATGTACAACCGCACTCCGGGGCGCCTGCGAACGAGGCGGTGTATAGCGCGTGGCTCGAGCCTGGCGACACGGTGCTTGCAATGGACCTGAGCCACGGTGGTCACCTAACGCATGGTGCACCGGTAACGCGAAGTGCAAAGCTCTACAATTTTGTCCGGTATGGTCTTAAAGATGTTGATACAGCTGAAATCGACTACGATGAGCTCCGCCGTTTGGCACTTGAACACAGGCCAAAGATTATTCTTGCCGGCTTCAGTGCCTTCCCTGGTGAGCTCGACTACGAGAAGTTTGCCGAAATTGGTAATGAGGTAGGAGCACTTCTTATGGCCGATATGGCGCATATTGCAGGGCTCATTGCAGCTGGTGTGGCGAAAAACCCTCTCGACTATGGCTTCCACGTTATGACTACTACAACCCATAAGACACTTCGTGGTCCTCGCGGCGGTATGATCCTCTCTAAGGGCGTAGTGGGGAACCCACTGAAAGCTCCTGAAAAGACCATCGAAAATATCTCAACATTGATTGATCGGGCGGTATTCCCTGGAATGCAGGGCGGTCCTCATATGCATACCATCGCAGCTAAGGCTGTAGCCCTTCACGAGGCCGCACAGCCTGAATTTAAGGAATATGCTGAACAAGTAGTCAAAAATGCCGCGGTGCTGGCTGAGGAGCTCCAAAAGGGCGGCCTGAAGCTTGTTGGTGGGGGCACGAAGAACCATCTTATGCTCGCAAATGTATACGAAAGTTTCGGCATTGATGGTAAAGAAGCGCAAGAGCGTCTTGAAGCTGTCGGCATTACACTGAATGCCAACTCAGTGCCGAATGACCCATTGCCACCGTTCCGTCCAAGCGGTATTCGCCTGGGAACTCCAGCGGTGACGACACAGGGGATGAAGGAGGAGGATATGGTGGAGATAGCGCGGAAGATTCTTTCAACACTGTCACGGTAAATACTTTCAGGCTAAATATAAAACTCCGGAAATTCATCCGGAGTTTTATATTTAAGAGAATCAACTTGACTAGGTCGTTGGCGTGAAACAGTTTGAGCCGTTTGTCGCGCCAATGTTTCCAGCATTCATGTATGCAACAGCTGGGGTCGATGCATCAAAGTCCCAGTACTGGATACGGATACCAGTAATTGTTGAGGTGGTAACGCTTCCGATTGCAGCGGCGCCTGGAGCACAAATCCAAAGACGAACGGTTGATTTACCATTGCTGCTTGTAATTGCACCGTTGGTGGTAGATCCGTCAAGGAATGTTGCTGTTGGAGTCTGATATGACTTTGTAGCAGCAGCGCCGGTGAGTTCGGCGGTTGTTACAGGATAGCGACTTTCCTCGGCGTTGTAAGCCTCAGCCTTTTTGATGGTACCGCTAGCAAGAGATTCCGCAGCAGATGCGTTAGCGCGGTTAGTAATACCGTTATAAGAAACGATAGTAATCGCAGCCAAGATAGCGATAACGACCACGACGATCAAAAGTTCGACGATAGTGAAACCTTGGCTTTTAGTTTTGATATCTGTGAAACTCATGTGAGTTGCCCCCTATTTATAAACAGTTAAATTGTTCTGATGTAACTTTACTATTTCTAGGGCGCAAGCACAAGTGTTTTATTACTCGGCATAAAATAAAAGGCCGCTCAGATATGGCGGCCTTTTAAGATAACTATTTTAGTAGTTTGTAAGAGTGAGTGTGCTAGGAGAGTTTGAGCAGTCTCCAACATCAATCGTTGTAAGTTGGCTAGAAGTCTTCTCGTAGTCATACCAGGTAATTCGAGCGCCACGAACAGTAGATGTGGTCACTGCACCGGTAGAACATGCCTGCACGCGTACGTATCCTGTTCCCTTTGTGCCTGAAGTGCTTGCTGAAGGGTCTGTAGCGCCAATAGTAGCAGCGTCAAGTGTGTATGATTGATTTGCAGCTGTAAGGTTACTTTCCGCGGTCGGGTAGTTGCCAACCTCGGCGTTGTAAGCCTCAATCTTTTTCTGAACCGTAGAAGCAGTTGACTTAGCTGATGAAGCATTAGCACGGCTGGTAATACCGTTATAAGAAACGATAGTAATCGCAGCCAAGATAGCGATAACGACCACGACGATCAAAAGTTCGACGATAGTGAAACCTTGGCTTTTAGTTTTGATATCTGTGAAACTCATGTGAGTTGCCCCCTATTTATAAACAGTTAAATTGTTCTGATGTAACTTTACTACTAACCCAATACAAGCGCAAGCTTTTTATTGTTCGGCAATGAATGTGACGGTATCGAGTGAGTACCAGACATTGGTCGTGCCCATGAAGCGTATCTCTCCGTTTGGCATAATATCGATGCGTGCGTGGATATTATTGCTTGTGGTAGCGGTGAGGGTTCGTGCTTTTGGCCTGAAGCCGGCCGGAAGGGTAGCAATAGGCGTGTCATAGCTATTGGCACCGTTACGAATGAGACCGCGAAGCTGAACTACGTTATCGGCGGTCTTGGTGTATTGCGCAGTCGTGTTGGCGCCGCCGTAGTTAACCCAACTATTTACCAAGGTAAGGTTTGTCCACGTAACTCCAGGAGCGGTACTTGGAAGGTAAGTGGTATTGAGCGCAAGATAGCTGTTGGTTCCATTGCCTTTGGTGACGACCGCTGATGGACTTGCCGAGATACCGATGCCAGCAAAAGCCGTCGAACGAGTTGCCATGTGGTGATAGAGATTCGGGGTATAGGCTGCGGGTAGGGCAAAAATTTGCGTGTTGTCGGCGATTGTTCCGTTGCGCACAAGACCCTTGATAACGACGCGGCTATTTGAAAGCTGTGTATATCCAGCCACTGCATGGGCGCCACCGTAGTTCGCCCAGCCATTGAGGAGGGTTGGCGCCGTCCAGGTGTATGAGGTGTCGGCAGGAACAAAGCGAGCAGGCTCGAGCGATATCCACGCGGCTCCACCGTAATTAAAGATCACGTCTCCTGATGGGCTGATATCAATACGCCCAGGGTCATTACCACCATTTCCAGTTATCGTTCCATAAATAAGATGTTCCGACGGAACGTAGTCATTTGGAAGCGTGCCAATTACTGATCCGCTCGCAACTGTTCCAGAATTTCGCACTAATCCCTTAAGCATTACCATGCCAGTGCGCGTTTTAGTGTAGGCCGCGGTTGAATACCCTGCTGCGTAGTCCGTCCATCCACCCTTGAGAATAAGAGGGGCCCAGAGCGGAATAGTAAGCGAGTTTGTCGCCCAGCCTGAGTCGCCTAAGGTGTTCGTCGCGCGTACTTGGGCTTGAACCGTATCCTCGTGCCAGCCGTCAGTGACAGTGTATGAACGGTTGTTGTTATCAATATCGGTTGACTCTGTTGTGGTAATCCAGGCACCCCCGTTAATACGGTATTGAAGATCATACGATTCTGCGCCATCGACACGTGGCCAGGTAAAGGTGACGTTGTGCCCGTCAGACACCGTACTTGAGATGGCCGGGGTGTTTGGTATTGAAGTTGGCGGATTCTCGATGGCAATACTCGATGCGTTCGTATCAAGGCGGGTTACACGAAGAGATCCAGAGCGCTCAATATCACGCCCGGCGATTGTTTTTTTGGAGGTGAGCGAGACTTCAATAGTAGGGGTAGATTGTAATGCTGCATTTCGCACGGCGGCATCAGTGACGGTTGGGTTGTTGGCGGTTGACGATGGCGTTACCGAGTCGGCCGCTGAAAAGTATGAGATTCGGAAATCTGTTGGCGAGACGTCATCGAGCATTCGGGTGTCGTTGACTTTACAGAAGGTCATGTTCGCGCCCGAGTACCCGTTGATGCAGCTTGGGAGCTGCCATGGTGCGTCACCGCAGCGAATTGAGGCGGTATCGTAGTCGGCCCGCATAATCGTGCGACGCCATAAGGTGTCTTGATCATCAACAAAGTACACGACATTCGCTGTCATTGGAGTGTTTTTTGAGTATTCTGCAAAACTACTACAGCTATTTGGTTTATTTGCAAGGTACACGAGACCTGCCGCGGTTGATGTTGGGTTACCATTCGTAACCAATGTATTGAGAATCAAACTTTCCGATAGTCCGCCGCTTGCAATGTTGACGAAGGGTGTCGTACTACCATTGGTAGTTGTGCCTCCTTGGCCTTGTCTATTGGTGCTTGAGAGGGCGATATTTGTCTGCGCTAGGTAGGTGGTGCTGAGCTTGACGTCTTCTTCAATCTGATTGAGCGCACTCTGAAGATCGTAGGCGAGGACATTCGAGCCGCGTGAAGACATCACCTCACCGGTGAGGTTGACGATAAGGGCAATGAAGGCGCCAATTAGAAGAATAACAATTGGCGCAATGACCATCATCTCAACAAGTGTGAAGCCCCGCTGTAGGGTGCGGTTGATGCGATACATTACTTAGCCCCTCCACTCACAAGCTGTGAGATTTCAGAGGTGCTGAGCGCGCGGTCATATATACGCACATCGTCGATGGAGCCGTTTTGCATATCTTGAAGATCGGAGTAAGATGACGCACCAATGTACATAGGAAGGTTTGTCGTCGTAAATCCTCCCCAAGTTGCGGCAACGGCGGTTGAGCCTGTGTTGTTGATGAAGCAGCGCATCGTTGTTCCACTGTACACAAGCGAAACAAGTTGCCATGTATTAGGCGTGAGCACGGGTGCTGTGGCCGGCTGGTAGTAGGTTGTGCTGTTTACGCGCATGCGGCATTCGAGGTTATTTGACCCTGTGAGCTGGAGGAAGTGGACGCCACCGAGCGTATCATCGCGAAAACCGAGTATTCCAGAGTGGCCACTTGGTGTCGCAGGGGGTCGGACCCATGCCGTTACTGTGAACGCGCTTCGACCCACCATCGTCTCAGAGAAGTTATTTACATATAGGAGGCTGTTTGGGAATATACCAGAGAATGAGTAGGCACTGTTTGGCTGTCCGTTTTGTCCAGTGGTAGGTGTGGCGCCAGTGTTGGTGAGATTATATGATCCAGCTGCGCTACTCCCGTTACCGTTGAGTGGCCACCACGCAATAAGTCCCTCAGTAATATCGGTGTTTGGTGAGGCACCGGTTGATTTGTCGACAAAGGTCCCGTACTGGACAACCGAATCGGTACCGTACATAACATAGGCGTCAATTTTGCTGATTGACGTGGCGTCTTCCTGTGGGCAGGTAATCGATACGGTGATACGAACATTTTCGAGCCCATCGATCGTTGATGTTTGGTTGGTAAGTGGGGATTGAGCAGAGCAGGGATTTGTCGCGGAGTTTGAGTAGCGACGCAGGTAGTCATAGGCGACGTTGCTGGCTTTTGATTCTGCACGAGTCTCGCCGCCATCTTTGATGACAACGTTGAAGAGCTGGTAGCCAGCAATAAGAAAAGCGGCTGCAACGAAAAGGGTGATGAGCAGCTCTACGGCACTAAAGCCTGATTGTGTGGTTCGTCGTGGCATTATTGATTTTTGCTCGTTATTTTTTTAACGGAATTTGAAGACTCTTCAAAGTAATAAATATTAAAGCGTCGACAGTCATTACCTGCAAGCGGGAGCGTACAAGGCCCGCCGTTTGCGGTGAGGGGTTGGTAGACGTAAATGTCATTTGACTTGGATGGCTGAGGTGCAATGCCGGCCTCGGTAGTATCGGTGTTGGTTGCAGCTCGAAGGCTCGTTGGGTCGTTGGTGCTTTTGCCTGGCGCACGCGTACTCTTCATGTCGATGTCAGGGAGGTGTGTCTTAAGGCTCGAATCGTCAATAAGGTCGGACCCTAAGTAAGTTCCACCGCCCGAAAAGAAAAGGTCTGGATTTTGATTGCGATAGTAGCTTTCGAGGTGGAGGGCAATATTTTCAACGTCGGTTTTTCGCTCGGAATCACGTCCATTTGCCTGAGTTGTATTGAGGTTAACGACGGCCAAAGTTAAGAGGATACCCATAATGGTAATAATTATCAAAAGCTCCACCACCGTGAACCCACGCCGTATCATGTATATAGCATAAGGGGTTTGAGGCTATTGCGCAAGGCTAGTAAAGGCGTTTATTGCAAAGGAATTTCGAGCGGCTCTTGCTCAATAATTTGGAACATGTCGCGCACTTTTCCGATGATTTCATCGCGTGCAGCTGCAAGGTCGGCGTAACTTTTAGCAGATTCGTTAATAAGTACAAGCGCGTTTTTATCGTTTACGTGCATGCCATGAAGCGTCTGTCCCTTTAGGCCGGCTTTTTCAATCAGCCAGCCGGTGTATACCTTGTAGGTGTCATTGCCCATTTCGTAAGCTTTGATATCGGGGAATTGAGCCTTGATGCCATCCATTTTCCATGATTCAACGATGGCATTTTTGAAGAATGAGCCAGCACTTGGTCGAACCGCAGGATCGGGGAGTTTATCGGCGCGAATGGCCGTCACTGCGTCACGAACCGTTTGCTGGGTGAAGACAGTAATGGCATGTTCGTCAAAGTAGGCCTGGAGAGAATCGTAGAAAGGTGGAGAAGGGAGTGACTTTGAAAGTTTGAGAGTAATGCTGGTGATGACGTATCGCCCCTGCTGGCTGCCACGAAAAATACTGTGACGGTACGTAAATTCACAATCGGCATTTTGAAGCGTTACCATACTATGAGACTGCGTGTCGTACGCCTCAAGCGAAACGAGGGTCTCGGAGATCTCTTGTCCGTAGGCGCCGACGTTTTGGACTGGTGCGGCGCCTGCGCTTCCGGGGATTGCCGACATCGCTTCAATCCCACTTAGGTTCATAGCAACAGCGCGTTTTACGACGTCATCCCATACTTCGCCGGCGCCAATTTTAATGGTCGTCGAGTAAAGGTCATCGGCAACTACGTCAAAGCCAAGTAGTTTAATGCGTAGAATAAGTCCATTGTAGCCTTCGTCATGGGCAACCAAGTTGCTACCGCCGCCAATCACAAAAACGGGAACATTCTTTGCTACGGCGTCAGAGTAGAGTTCGTGCAGTTCTTGCACGGTGTGGGCTTCTGCGAAATATCTTGCTGGCCCGCCGAGTTTCATAGTTGTTAAGCTTTTGAGGGAAATGTTGGTATGTATGTCCATAAGTAAGGTCGATTATAGCTTTTTTAAGCGCATTATGCTACAATTACCCCTGTACTTTTGGTACATCAGGCACCCGTAGCTCAGTGGATTAGAGCACTGGTCTTCGGAACCAGGTGTCGCAAGTTCGAATCTTGCCGGGTGTACCATACTTATGAGGCAATCTCCCTAGCGGAGATTGTTTTTATTTCTGTAGTTGAATGACAACAGGTGACATATCGTTCCAACGAGGGTCGATGTAGAGCCAGCTATCGGTTTCGGTTTCGTTAATCATAAAGCTGATATCACCAGTGAGCGTTTCGCCTGGAGCAACGGCACCGGCAACGATGGGCTCCGCTATTCCAGCAACGGGTGCCATTTGATAAAGTGAGTCGTCGGTACCTTTTATAAATACATGATGAGCCGGCAAGAAGTGCTGTTCCGAGGAAGTATTATTTGTGATGTTCAGGCGGACAACGAGGCCTTTTTTGCCTTCGATAACATTGCCGGTCATGAGCTCACGGGCAGGCACTTCTGTGACGCTTTCAACTTTGGCGCTCAGTGCTGATGTGGCAATAAGTTGTTCGGCTGAGGCGGGTTGCACAAGAGGAGTTTCTTCACGGTTAAGAATCCAAAAGAGTACCAAAGTGCCCGCTCCAATGCCAACAATAATCGCAACAATAGGCCATAGGTACTGAGAAAAAAGCGAAGATGATTGTTTCTGCGATGGTTTACGAGTAGTCATTATGACAGGTTTCCTACGAAGTAAGGGTTGAGGTCGCTAATATCGCCACTACTGTGTTTGTATTTTTCGCCAGAAACCGGTTCTTGGGCGCCGTTGAGGTAGCTACCAATATCACGACCACATGTGTTGCTGTTGAAAACATTTCGGCCACCAGGGTGCCTTGAGACAAATCCAGTCACGTTATACACTTTACCGTTATAAATTACCCAACAGTTTGACTGAGAGTTGTGGCTGGCTACTTGTGAGGCAGAACATGGTCCACCTGATCCACAGGCAGGTGCCGGAGGAGGGGTTGAAGGGGGAGGTGTCGTCGTGCCGCCACCGCTACTTCCGCCGCCCGATGAGCCGCCACTTGAACCACCACTACTTCCACCAGAACTTCCCGAACTACCGCCCCCACTTGAGCTGCCTGTCGAGCCGCTACTGCTCCCCGAACTACCGCCGCCCGATGAGCCGCCACTTGAACCACCGCTACTTGTACTTTGGTCGCCATTGTCGCTTCCGGCGTTTGATCCGCTAGGTTGGCCTGCGATATCGCCACCACCACCCTCAACAGAGCCATTCTGCTCACCAACGGTTGTGCCGTCGGTTACCGCGACGCCATTGACAACCAGGGGGGACGAGTCGCTGCCAAAGAGCAGTCCGAATCCTACGATTCCCGTGAACACAACCGCGAAGGCGAGCAGCGCCCCGGTGACAGTTTTCTTTAATTTCATAATAGGGCAAACTCCTCCGAGTGAATGCGCGAATCGGCAACGCCGGCAGCACGAAGTTGCGCACGCATACTCTTCATCATTGGCGGCGGGCCGCACAACAATATTTGTTTATCTTTTATATCATCAGATGAATTATCAATAATGTATTGCCCCGACACGAATGTCTGATGAATGTTGAACGGGTAGAGGTACAGTTGGAATTTTCCTTGGCTGCCCATGGCAATTTCAAGGAGTTCTTTAAACTCAACCAT
>CAZMJB010000008.1:23790-26443 GCA_964566735.1 uncultured Candidatus Saccharibacteria bacterium | reverse complement strand
ATCCACTTCATAGGCAAGAATACGCAAATTAGAAGGGTCGATGATTGGCTTTGCCGTGCTTGCGAGACGGGTGCCCGTTTGGAGGCTCATGACTGGTGAATTAAGAAGGCGGGATCCAAGTAATAGCATAGTTATAGTATAAGCTTTTTGTGCTTCAGTCGCCAACAGCCTATTCAGCGAATGGGTTAACGCGTCCTGCTGGGAGTGCTGGTGCCGGGCTTGGCTGGTCGCTTGTGTGGAGCGATTGAATCCTTTCAAGAGTAGCTTGGTCGATAGACCCAGCGTTAATCGATGAGGTGTAGTCTTCGGGCGTTGGTTGGGTGAGGGTTTCGTTCAGAAGGATGACGGCGACCGAAAGACATCCGACCATAAGAACGAAGAATATCAACATGTGGAAGCGTCGGAAGAATGCCCCAAGGGGTTTCAAGAAAGTATTTTGTGATTTCTTTGTTGTAGCCATACTTACCTTACCGCAATATCTATAATTATATCGTTCACTTTCACACTGTCCGCTCCGTCATTGCCATACCCAAGCGAGATCTTACTAACTTGAAGCTTCGGCAGGTTCCCCTCAACGTTATTCAGGAATGCAATGAGTCCACTGTAGGATACGGGGTTCTCGAACGAAACGGTAATAGCGTAAGAGCTCCCTGTGCTCGGATCGCTAAAGCTTGTATTCACAATTGAAAGACCAGCTGTATCGGCGTAACTTCGAATATCGTTGAGTACTTGGGTCTGATAGTTTCCAGGTGTAGCAAAGAGTTGGTTTGCCTTTTCAACGAGTGAGTTGCTCTGTGCAAGCTGACCCTTGAGTAATTGAAGTTCCTGGATTTGCTTACCGCTTGCTTCGGCGTCCACCGACTTTTGGTCAACCGTTACAGCGTAGTCACTCACAAGTGTGAGGCCATAGTAAAACAGCGCGCCACCACCAAGAGTAATGATAACGAGGAGCACGGTCAGGAGTGTGCGAAGGTCGGCTGGTCGGAATTGTTTCTTTGGTTTCATGCTACACCCCTGCCTTATTTAGTGTCACACTGAGTAAAATCTTCGTTGGGTAGCCGTCGATTCCGCTACTCGCATCAGTGCTCTTGAGGCTTACTTGGCTAAATACCGATGAGTTTTGGAACTGTGATTGAAGGGTGGTCGCTTCGGCAGTTGATTTAGCATATGCGGTAATCTCGACAGGGGTACCGTTAAAACTCGCTGCATCGAGGGTGAGGTTATCAAGCACGGTGCCCGGAGGGGTGAGCTGTCCAATTTGTACGAGAATCTGTGAGTAGCGCGTTTCTTGGTCTAGGGCTGATTTTGCGTCGGTGAGTTGAGCACTGAGGGCGTCGACCTCCTGCTTTGTCTCGCTGTACACATCGGCCTTTACGTCGTTTGCAGAGATAATTTCCTCATTGGCCTGCATGGTGAGGGTGAGGATTGAGTATGAGGTATAGAGTGCGCCACCAAGGAACACGAGGGCGAGAACGATCAGCGCAGTATAGCGAAGCAGAATAACATTCGCACGAGCAGCGCGGATGTCATCTTTTCGTTCATCTGAAAGAAGATTTATCATTTCCAGATACTCCCTGGATTAACACTCGCAACACCGGCTACGGTGATGTAGCGAGGGCGGAATTGCTTAGGTGGTTCTTGTATTTTACCGAAGTCGAGCTTTTGCCATGGGCTTGCCACGCGTGCAGCAATAATGAGTTTATCGGTAAAGAACTCGCCGATACCTGGTACATTGCTTCCCCCACCAACAATAATCAGCTGCTCGAGTTTTCGTTCGCTGTTTATGCGTTCATTGTAGTAGCGCATTACCTTCTTGGTTTCAACAAGAATACGCTCGAGGCTCGGAGTGAGGGCTTCACTAAGCTTCTGCTGTCGAGGGCCAGCACTGAGGCCGTTCAATACCTTCAGCTGGTGGGCATTCTCAAGAGAGACATTGAGCTTCTTGGCGATGTCGAGGGTGAATGAATTTCCCCCAATAGGAAGACCACCGGTAACGCGAATTGCCCCGCGGTCAAGGATGGCGATGTCGGTGTTTGCTGGGCCGATGTCAACAATGACGGTCGGGAGACTGCCGTCTTCTGTGGCTGTTAAGACGCGCCCTACGGCATTAATGCCAGGCTCAATAAGAATAGGGGTCAGACCGGCCTTTTCGACGCTTCGGGTGATGTTATCGACGATGACGCGTGAAACGGCACTCATAAGAACCACGATGGTTTTTCGTGAACGTTCAATAATTTGATAATCGATGTAGAGCGTTGAGACGGGGATAGGAATATACTGTTCGGCTTCTAGCAGTACGGCTTCATCGAGTGTTTTTTCGGCTGAAGCGGGTAGGCTAAAAGTGCGCGTATAGCTACGGGCAGTCGGAACGGTAATTGCAACGCGGTTGCTTGAAATAGTGCCAATAAGTTTATCGGAAAGAAGTGACTTAATGTTGTCGGTCAGGAAGGTGCTGTCATCGAGCTCCATGCCTTCCTTCATTTGAAGCGGGTCAAGGTCGGCAGAGGCGTACCCATTCACGAGCCACTTTTTTGAATCAATAGACATAAGTTTGATACCAGTGCTACTGATATCAAGTCCAATAATCGGTTTGTCTTTATAGAAGAATTTTGACATATGCCCACTGATGTAATTACTAGAATAATTATAGCAT
>CAZMJB010000008.1:0-23690 GCA_964566735.1 uncultured Candidatus Saccharibacteria bacterium | reverse complement strand
GCTACTTAATATTCTGTGAAAGTCCAGCAATCGGTGTCATCACACTGGCAGCAATCAGACCAACCATACCACCCATCACCACGATCATGACTGGCTCGATGATAGAGCTAATACCGTCAATAGCAAGGTCAACTTCCTCTTCGTAGAAGTCGGCTACCTTAATGAGCACGGTGTCGGTTTGACCGGTTTCTTCACCAACGGCGAGCATTTGAGACACGATAGATGGGAAGAGTTCACTCTTTTCAATAACCGAAGAAAGAGATTTACCATTCTTTACTTCAACAGCGGCTTGCTGCAGCGTTTCTTCAAAGAGGACATTACCAACCGCACGAGAAGTCACGTCGAGGGCCTCAAGAACGGCCACACCGGCGCCCATGAGCGCCGAGAAGGTACGAGCAAAGCGCGCCACGCACACCTTACGTACGATGGTATTGACCGCTGGGATTTTGAGGGCGAGAGTGTCGAACTGGCGGCGACCCTTTGGTGATTTACGGACATACATGACAAGCCCAACAATTGCACCGATAAGTACCGGGAAGACAATAAACCAGTAGTTCACAATAAAACCACTAATACCGAGCATGATTTGGGTAATAAGAGGTAGTTCAGCGTCTGGCCCACCAAGGTCTTGAAGAATTTTACCAATTTGCGGAACTACAAAGAGCATCAATCCAAAGAAGGCGAGAACGGTAATACCGAGGAGCACCATAGGGTAGGTCATGGCACTTTTAATTTTCTTACGCATTGCTGAGGCTTTTTCGAGCTGACCAGCAAGGCGTTTCAAAATTTCATCAAGAATACCCGCCGCTTCACCGGCGCGCACCATGTTCACGTAAATGTCATTGAAGGTATCAGGGTGTTTTCCAAGTGCGTCACCGAGTGGCATACCACCTTCAACGTCTTTCACGACATCGGCCAGGATTTTTTGCAGCGCTTTGTCTTCGGCGTGCTTTTGAATAGAAGTAAGCGAGCGCAAAAGCGGCACACCGGCACTAATCATGGCGCTGAGTTGACGTGTAAACGCAACGAGCTGATCTTGCTTAACGTGGGTTGATTCAAACAGATGGTCGAAGTCGATGCCCGTCTTTGAGTCCCTCAGCTTTTTAATACTGACAGGGCGAAGGTTTTGCTTCGTAAGGGCACTAATAACACTCGCGCGGTCGGGAAGATCGGTTTTTCCTTTAATGACGTTATTCTGCGCATCGGCAGCTACATAAGAAAATCGTGCCATATATTATTCCCTACTTACCCTTAGCACTTCTTCGATAGTGGTTTCACCACGAAGCGCCTTGATAAGACCATCAATTTGCATAGTAATCATGCCCTCGCGCACTGCTTGGGTTTGAATTTCTTCACTGGTAGCATGTGCCATAATCAACTTCTGAATAGCTGATGAGTTGTAAAGTACTTCGTAGATGCCAATACGCCCACGGTAACCTTCGCGAACGTCATCATCGGTAAAGTTGCTGTCTGCACGCCATAAGGTTTTAATGCCATTTTCATCAGTACTAAGTGGCGTGTCACCCCCAAGCCCGCCTGCTTTGGCCTGCTTTTCAAGTTCGTGAATAGATTTCCATGCATCTTCACCGGTAAGGCCGAACATTTTTGCGACTTCATTCTTTTCATCTTCGTTCGGTTCGTAACTCTGACGAGAATCTTTGTGGAGGCGACGAATGAGGCGCTGACCAACCACCGCACGAATGGTGCTTGAAATAAGGAATGGTTCGATGCCCATATCGAGAAGACGCGGCAGGGTAGTCGCGGCATTATTTGTGTGGAGGGTACTAAACACCATGTGCCCCGTAAGGGCGGCCTGAATAGCAAGACCGGCGGTTTCGCCGTCACGAACCTCACCAACCATGATGATGTTCGGGTCTTGACGGAGGAGGGCGCGGAGGCCGCTCGCGTAGGTCATGCCAGCTTTCACGTTGGTCTGGGTTTGGTTGACCCCGGGAATTTTATATTCAACCGGGTCTTCAAGGGTTGAGATGTTTACATTTGGGCTGTTAAGCAGCGTCAAGATACTAAAGAGACTGGTCGACTTACCTGAACCAGTCGGTCCAGTCATAAGGACAATGCCGTTTGGTTCGTGCATTTCGCGCGTAATATCAACCAGCGCTTTGCCCCAATAGCCAAGCTGCTCGAGGGTAACGGCCTGGTTTGATTCATCAAGAATACGCATGACAATCTTTTCACCGTCAGCAATAGGGAGGGTGCTCACACGCAGCGCGTACTGGCGTCCGTTCACGTTTGTTTTAAAACGGCCATCTTGCGGAACACGACGTTCGTCAATCTTAAGGTTAGCGAGAATCTTAATACGACTAATCAGCGCACCCATCACGTTCCTTGGAAGGCGATTTACTTCTTTGAGCATGCCGTCAATACGGTAGCGGATTTGGACAAACTCTTCACGCGGTTCAATGTGGATGTCACTGGCGTGTGAGCGAATTGCATATTCGAGCAGTAGGTTTACGGTCTTTGCGATTGGTGAATCTTCTGAGATATCTTGATCGCCGGCAGCTTTGGCGGCCGCAATATCAGGAGACTCGGTACGCTGATCTTCAATGACTTCGTTCAACTCTTTGTCGACGTCACCGCGGTAGAGGTCAATAACCGACATGATGTTATCGCGCGTTGCAATGTAAATGGTCGAGTTGGTGCCAATTTCCTTTTGGATGAAGTTTACCGCTTGGACATCGTCCGGGTCTTCCATTGCAAGGTGGTGGGCGCCATCTTCATCAACCTTGAAAAGCACGGCCATGTATTGGCGTGCAACACGTTCTGGGATTTGCTTGAGCACTTCCTGGTTTACAGAGCGTGGATCGATCTCGATGTAGGGGATTCCCGTATCTTCGGAAAACGCTTTAACAATGGTTCGCTCATCGGTAATGCGACGTTCGATGACGATATCTTGAAGAGGGCGCTTTGAACGAGCCACCTCTTCTTTTAGGGTAGTTAACTGCTCAGGAGTTACAAGTTGTGCCCGCCCAAGCAACGTTTCCAGAGTGATATCGGAAATGCGCATAATGGTTATGCTCCATTGTAAAGGAATGACCTCAAAAGTACCAGTCAAATGCGTGCTATAATCGGTGAGATGATTATAGAGGTCAAAAGCGAGCAAGAAACGAAAGAGCTTGGAAAGAAAATTGGCGCCACGTTAAAGGGTGGTGAGGTGTTCGAGCTTATTGGCGATGTGGGTGCTGGCAAGACGACCTTCGTGAAAGGTCTGGCGCTGGGGCTTGGCATCGACGATGACGTGCAGAGTCCAAGTTTCACAATTAGTCGCATGTATGATGGGCGCGACGATCTGCAGTTGGTGCACTACGACTTTTACCGCCTCACTGACCCAGGAATTATGGCAAATGAGCTTCAGGAAATGGTGAATGACGCCACGACTATTACGGTGATTGAATGGGCTGATATTGTTGAAGGCGTATTGCCAGAAGGTCATTTCACGATCCGCTTCACCGCTCCAACGGAAACGAGTCGTAGCCTCGATGTTTCAGATACGCTGGGAGCTCATCTATGATTTTACTTCTCGACACTTCAACCGCACAGTGCCACCTCAGTATGATCGAGAGCGACTGGCGCTATGACACCAACTGGGAAGCTGGCAGGGGCCTTGCAAAAGGACTGCTTGAGTTTATTGAAAAAGAACTTGAGTTTCAGGAGAAATCTTGGAAAGACGTGACCGGCCTGGTTGCGTATAAGGGTCCGGGCAGTTTTACTGGGCTACGCATCGGCATTACAGTGCTCAATACGTTGGCCTATGCAAATAGTTGGCCGATTGTGGGTGTGACGGGTGATGACTGGCGACAGGCGGGGGTCAAACGACTCGAAGCGGGCGAAAATGATGAAATTGTTTTGCCCGAATATGGCGGAGAAGCCAACATTACTAAGCCAAAAAAATAGTGTCTCTAAGGCATTGCCAAGCCCTATTTTTTAGCGCACAATAAAAGCAAGTCCATTGACCTTATGAAAAACGGACTTTTGAACAATTTTTGAACTATTCTAGAGAACCTGTGATTACATTTTGCCAAGATGAACACTTGGCCAGGATCTTTTAGAGGAAGGAAACAACATGATAGAAGGAATAATCGCCGCTGTTATCGGAGTTCTTGCTGGTGTGGGCGGAACTGTTGTCTACGAACGCCAGCGACGCACTGGTGGCAAGCACAAGGCGGACCAACTTATTGCTGATGCAAAAACAAAAGCCAGTGACATCGTTTTGAAAGCAAAAGACGACGCACTGAAGCTCGCCGACGACGCTAAAAAAGAAGAAGCCGACCGCCGCAAGACGTGGGAAAAAACCGAAAGTCGTCTTGCTGAACGCGAAGGTAATCTTGATAAAAAGCTCGATGAACTCGACAAGCGCGCCGAAGGGCTTCGTGCGCAAGAAGACGAAGTCGAAGATCTTAAGAATGAAATTCGTGACATCCGTGTTCGCCAGCAAGAGAAGCTCGAAAAAATTGCCGGGCTCAAGAAAAAAGACGCCGCTGAAAAGCTGATGGAAATGACCGAGCGTGACATCAAGCAAGACCTTACAGGGCTCGTATCGAAGCTCCAAAATGAAGCGCGCGACAACGCCGAAGAGCAAGCGCAACTTATTCTTGTCTCTGCTATGGAACGCATGAGCTCTGAGGTTACTGCCGAGCGAACCGTCACGGCTATTAAGCTCACAGACGACGAAATGAAGGGTCGCATTATCGGTAAAGAAGGACGCAATATTCAGGCGCTGCAACGCGCAACCGGTGTCGACATTCTTGTTGACGACACGCCGGGTATGATTATCCTTTCAAGCTTTGATCCCCTGCGCCGTCAGGTTGCTCGCTTGAGCCTTGAAATGCTGATGAAGGATGGCCGTATCCACCCGGGCCGCATTGAAGAAGTTGTTGCGAAGGCCGAGAAGGAAATCGAAAAAGAAGTCATGCGTGCCGGTGAAGACGCGGCGCGTGAAGTGGGCGTTATTGGCATTCCAAAAGAAATGCTTCACCTACTTGGTGAGTTGAAGTTCCGTACGAGTTATGGCCAAAATGTTTTGATGCACAGCACCGAAATGGCACACATGGCAGGGCTTATTGCTGAAGAGATTGGTGCCGACGTTCGTATCACGAAAACCGCGACACTCCTACACGACGTGGGCAAAGCGGTCACGCACAAGGTTGAAGGTAAGCACCACCATATTGGCGCAGAGCTTGCGCGCAAGTATGGCATGAGCGATGAAATTGTACATGCGATTGAAGCGCACCATGATGACATCGAAGCAACGACTGTTGAGGCATTGGTTGTTCGTGTGTGTGACGCACTATCGGCTGCACGTCCAGGGGCTCGTAACATTAGCGCCGAAAACTTTGCTGAACGTATGCGTGAACTCGAAAATGTTGCAACGAGCTTTAAGGGAATCGACAAGGCCTACGCAATTAGCGCCGGACGTGAAGTTCGTGTGATTGTTCGCCCAGAAAACGTTGACGACCTATCGGCGATCAAGCTAGCCCGTGAAATTGCCAACAAGATCGAAAGCACGATGCAGTACCCAGGTACGATTAAAGTGAATGTGATTCGCGAAACTCGTGCAATTGAGTTTGCAAAATAGCATCTGGAATGTCGATAGTCACAGTGAGGGCGCGGTGATCAGAAAGCCCGTCCTCAGAGACTTCTATCGAATCGAATGTATATTCGATGGGAATCATGGCGTAATCGGTTGTTTTTGGACCCCACGGCTCAAGCGTGAATGAAATATACGGAACCTCTGTGGACGCGCGATAGTCGTCTCCCCAGAGGTTTTTGCTTTCATCAAGATGCGAAAGATTGAAGTCGCCCATCAAGATTCGCTTTTCATGACGAGACTTTAAGATGTCGAGTGTTTCTTGGAGGTGCGGCGTCGCAAAGTCGAAGTCATCGGTTATTGAAAAGTGTACATGTCCGAGTCGAAGAATGTGTTCGTTCACTTTAATGTCGAAAAGCTGAAGGATGCGATTATGCTCGTCCCTGTCGTCCTTCTTCAGAATCAGGGTATCTGATGAGCTAATGGCATATTTTGAAAGAAGCGCGAGCCCTTCGCGGTAAACGGGGAATTCAACACCTTTTTGAAGGCGACTAATGGTGCTCATTTCGAACGGATAGCCAAGGTCTTGGTTAAGAAGTTGCACTTGGTTGTGCGGTGAGACATCCGGAAGAAAAACGGCTTCTTGGAAGAAAATAACATCAGGATTCACTTTTTCAAGGAAGGCGAGAATCTTAGGGCTGCGCGCTTCCCAATCTTCGAAGCCTTGGAGGTTGAAAGAGGTGAGGGTTAACTTCATGGTCGTTGTTAGTATAGACCCGCAGGCTTATGTGCGCAACGCGAAGTAATATAAAAACCTCCGACAAATGCCGAAGGTTTTTCATAATCATGTTGGTCGGGGTGAAAGGACTCAAACCTTCGACCTCTCGGTCCCAAACCGAGCGCGCTATCAACTGCGCCACACCCCGATGGTGCGTGTCTCACGTATCGTGACAACTAGGGTAGTATACAACACTTTCGAGGGTAATACTAGCCTTTTAACAGTGCTCAGCCATAATTCAGAAGGGCATGAGAGCATTGCCCTAACGCCGCCTTTCGCGCTATCATGGTAACAATCTATGGAAAAAATTATCACCTCAATCTCAAATTTTATTAAGAAAAACCCAAAAACCGATTTCATCATCCTTACTCTAGGGCTGGCGGCCTTTTTAACGATAACGCTCATTAACGCGCCACGCGCCTCAATTTGGTTTGACGAAGCGTTTAGTGTGTATTTGGTTCAGTTCAGCTATTGGGATATCGCACGGTTTACGGCAACCGATGTTCACCCGCCATTGTACTACTGGGTATTAAAGCTGTGGTCTGATTTGTTTGGAACGACTGAGCTTGCCTACCGTTCACTGAGCATTTTGTTTGGCGCAGCAACTGCGGTGGTTGCGTTCTTCCTGACACGTAAGCTATTTGGCCGTAAAGTCGCCTGGCTTGCGTTCATTCTTATTGTTCTCTCTCCAATGGTCATTCGTTATAGCGACGAAGCGCGCATGTACACAATGGCTGCACTCATCGTCTTTAGTGCAACCTATTTCCTCGTAAGGGCCACCGAAACAAACCGAAAGAAAGACTGGGTCTGGTATGGGGTGTTGGTCTCACTTGGTATGTGGACGCATTATTTCACTGTCTTTATTTGGCTCGCACACTGGGTCTGGCGCGTAACGCAAACGTGGCGTAAGGGAATTTCTTTCAAGGAATTTATGAAGAAATTTTTCACAAAACCATGGATCATTACTTATACGATTGCTATTGGACTATTTCTTCCTTGGCTGCCGTTCATGGCAAAACAGCTCGGTGTAGTCCAGGGCGGTGGTTTTTGGATCGGCCCGGTTGGGGTTGATACGCCAACCAACTACATGACGAACTATTTCTATTACCTTGAACATGGGCAAACCCAGAGTTGGCTCGCGCTCATTATGTTGTTTGTTGTGGCGGTGATGATCATTACGATTCCAAAAGCTTACAAAGCACTCGATACCAAGGCCAAGAAAGGCTTCCTACTCATTGCTTCACTTGCCTGGGTGCCACCAGGACTGCTTTTCCTTGCTTCGATGCCACCGCTTCGCTCTTCGTTCGTTGAACGCTACATGGTACCAGCGCTCATTGCACTTTCGATTTTCCTCGCCGTTACTTTGATTGTTGGTACACGGAAGTGGAAGCCGTTCTGGCGCGCGCTTCCTGTCGTTGCGGTCATTAGTATGATGATCTTCGGTATTACCAATGTGTACGCATACGGCAATTTTAATAAGAATACGAATACGCATATCCTCACTCGCCAGACGGTCCAGGCTATTCAGGAAGCGACTCCAGAAGGCGCGCCTATTATTGCAAAAACACCGTGGGTATTTTATGAAGCTGCACCGTATGCAACTGAAAATCACCCAATTTACTTTATAGACGAAAACACTGAGTATTACTTCGGCTCACTCGACATGTTGAAGTATAACGATATGCACAAAATTAAAGACATTGCTGCATTTGAAAAGCAAAACCCAACCATCTGGTACCTCGACAACACGTCCGATGCCGATGTTGCGCCAAATGACGAGTCTTGGAAAAAGCTCCAGACGATTGGTTCGTACGATTCAATTACCGGCAAGACACTTTACAAGGCAACCGAATATCGCGTTAACGCGGAATAATCTTCATTAAGAACTTCGTTCGCACGGCGACGTACACGATACCGAGCACTCCAAGCGAAAGTAATAAATTTAAAACAAGGCTGCGTGGTCCTGGTGGCGCAATGAGTAAGTGGGCGAAGAACACGACGAAAGCCGAAATAGTATAGACGTAGAGCGAGTTCATACCAAAGCTCAGCAATAACCAGCCAAAGTATTTAATAATCCATTTTTCAAAACGACGGAACAAGTAGAAGAGCCCCCAGAACCAAACGGTTCCAAGGAGAATGCGCGTGAGTGGGAGCTGGTCTTTGTGGAAGAATTTTTCAACTTCATGATGTATGTCGTTGAGAGTTGTCCCCAAGGCTCCACTAAATTCGTGACCAAATACGAGAAGCGCTGAGATAAATGCCGTCATCGCGAATGCCGATACAAACGACCAGCCAATAATCTTTCGTGTTTTTGCGGAAATGCTGCGCCACTTTTTCACAATGTCGCTCCAGTAAAAACCAATAATGAAGCCGGCGAAGAAAATGAATTGCCAGCTAAATGGCTGTGCAATAATCGCGTTGTTCGGCATGAGTGGGTAGAGAGACCAAACGGCAAGGCTGATGGCGATGACCACATACCATAGTCCTTTTCGCAAGAACCATAACGCAAACGGTGCGAAGAATATGAAGATGGCATAAAGGCGAAGGAAGTCAGCCCAGCCGTAGGTGTAGCTGAGGTTGATGGTGTGCCAAATCAATTCCCAGCCATTACTCCAGTTGGTGTAAATACCGTACTTCAGGCCTTCATTTCCAAGGAAGAACTGACCAACAAGGGTGAAGAGGAGGGTCAAAACAATGCTGGTAAGGTAGAGTTGAAACGCACGCTTCCAGAGCAGCTTCGCCCCCGTCCAAAAAGGAAGGTGGAGGAGCTTTCGCCCCCGGACAATCCCGAGGACAATCCCGGAGACAACAAAGAACCCTTCAGCGGTTGAAGCATACAGGATGCCGCGACCTGTTAGTGCGTCGAGTCCATTCGGGTAAAACTGCAGGTGGTTAAAAAGAATCACGCATAAAAAGTAGCCGCGAAGGAGGTCGAACGTTAAAATGCGCTCCGACTTCTCCTTTTTGACGATCTTCGACAACTCAGACATTGTTAGCTATTATATCAACTCAAAAAGTAGCTTATACTTAATTACATGAAACCAGTACCCTACGAGGCTCCGGAGTTTACCCTTTTTGACGCTGATGGCGTGAGTCATGCGCTGTCTTCGTACAAGGGTAAGTGGGTTGTGCTGTACTTTTACCCAGAGGACGACACGCCTGGCTGTACTATTGAAGCCTGTAGCCTGCGCGATGCGCGCGACACGTTGGCGGAATTAGGTGCTGAAATTATTGGCGTGAGCCGCGATGAGCCTTCAAGCCACGAGAAGTTTAAGGCGAAGTACTCGCTGAATTTCACACTACTTACCGATGCAGATGCGACGGTAATGAACCTGTACGGTGCATGGGGGAAGAAAATGTTTGGGCACGAAGGGGTGCTCCGAAAAACCTTCATTATTAACCCTGAAGGCCAGGTAGTAAAAGCCTATGGCCGAGTGACGCCACTAGGGCACGGTGAAGCGGTGGTAGAGGAGCTTAAAAAGCTACAAAAAGCATGAAATACATTGTTGCAGTCAGCGGTGGGGTAGACTCAATGGTGCTCCTGGATATGATGGTCCGAGCGGGGAACCATGAACTCGTTGTCGCGCATTTTGACCACGGTATTCGTCCCGATTCTCGACGCGATGCGCAGTTTGTCGAAAGTGTCGCTAAACAGTATGGTCTCGTATTTGAAACGCGCAGGGAAGAGCTTGGTGAAAAAGCCAGCGAAGCGCTAGCCCGTGAACGTCGTTATGCATTTCTTCGTCACCTTGCAAGCAAACACGATGCGCAAATTGTCACCGCCCACCATTTGGATGACCTTGTTGAAACCGTTGCCATTAACTTTACGCGCGGTACTGGGTGGCGAGGGCTCGCGGCGCTTGACTCGGGCGCGCTTCGGCCACTGATTGATACCGAAAAATCTGCGCTATTAACCTATGCCCGTCAACACGGTGTACAGTGGCGTGAAGATGCAACCAATGCAAGCGATGCGTATCTACGAAACCGTCTGCGCCGGAAAACCCCGGCAATTCCGAGCGATGCAAAAAGGGAACTGCGCGCACTCCACGCACATCAGCGAGATTTGAAGCAATCGATTCGAAAGGAAGTTCTTTCGCTTGTCGGCGAAGGTCCTTGGTATAGCCGGTACTTTTTTACGCACCTGCAAACGGTAGTGGCGCTGGAGTGTTTGCGCGAGTTAACAGACGGCAAGCTCACGCGTCCGCAATTAGCCCGGCTCCTCCATGCCATTAAAGTGGCAAAACCGAACACCACATTTGAGGCAGGTGAGGGTATTCGACTCTATTTCAGCACTCGCCAATTTAGCTTCTAACTGATAAAATTAGTAAGATAATTATAGAGATATACCTAGTTTCTTAGAACGCCCGAAAGGAATAATAGTTTTTTATGGCATCAACTGCTCCGTCACCAAAGAAAAAACCAAGTACAATCCTGCGAATCACCCTCTTCTGGGCTATCATTGTATTTGGTGCTTTAATCATTTACGCACTCACCGGGGGTCAAGACAGCCTCAAGCAGGTGCCAATTTCAGATGTGATTAACCGTGCTAACAAGGGTGAAATTTCGACCATTGTTGTCGAGGGCAATCAATTGACAATTACCCCTGAAGGAAGCGATAAGCCTACCGAAAAGTCAGTAAAGGATCCTAATAGTTCACTGGAAGAGCAGGGTCTCGAGACTCCGTCAAAAGCAACGGTTGAATACAAAACGCCATCGGCTACAGCCGATATCCTCTGGAACCTGGCAATTATCATCGTGCCAGTTGTGTTGATTGCGGTGTTCTTCCTCTTTATGATGCGCCAGGCGCAGGGACAAAATAACCAAGCACTTGGCTTTGGTAAGTCAAAGGCTATCCTTTACGGTGACGACAAGAAAAAGGTAGTATTCGACGACATCGCGGGTAACGATGCCGCCAAGCAAGACCTCGAAGAAGTTGTTGATTTCTTGAAAAGCCCTAAGAAGTACGAAGCACTTGGAGCAAAGATTCCTAAGGGCGTACTGCTTGTTGGTAGTCCTGGTACCGGTAAGACTATGCTCGCTCGTGCGGTAGCTGGCGAAGCAAGTGTTCCATTCTTTAGTATCTCTGGTTCAGAGTTCGTCGAAATGTTCGTAGGTGTTGGTGCATCTCGTGTGCGTGACCTCTTTGCAAAGGCAAAGAAAAACGCTCCAGCGATTATCTTCATCGACGAAATTGATGCTGTTGGACGCCGCCGCGGAAGTGGTATGGGTGGTGGTCACGACGAACGTGAACAAACCCTTAACCAAATTCTTGTTGAAATGGACGGGTTTGAAACGGGTACAAATGTAATCGTACTTGCGGCAACCAACCGTGCCGACGTGCTCGACCCAGCACTGCTTCGTCCAGGCCGTTTCGACCGCCGTACAAACATTACCCTTCCAGAGCGTAAAGATCGTGAAGCAATCTTGAAGGTGCACTTCAAGAACAAGCCAACCGACGAAAACGTGAACATCGACGCCCTTGCTGCAAAGACTGCCGGTTCATCTGGTGCTGACCTTGCAAACATTGCCAACGAAGCTGCAATTATCGCCGCTCGCCGAAGTAGCAAGAAGATTTCAAACGCAGATATTACTGAAGCCTTTGAAAAGGTAGCCATTGGTCCAGAGCGTAAGACGAAGGTGATGAACGAAGAAGAAAAGCTCATGACTGCGTACCACGAAGCGGGACACGCCCTTGTTGGACATGTTGCTCCAGACAGCGACCCAGTCCACAAGGTAACCATCATCCCTCGTGGCGGTACGGGTGGTGTGACCTGGTTCCTTCCCCCAGAAGACCGAAACTACACCAGCGTGATTGAGTTTAAGGATATCCTTGCTCGCGCACTTGGTGGACGTATTGCTGAAAAGATCGTTTATGGTGACGACCGCGTTACAACCGGTGCCGGTTCAGACCTTCGTAAGGCAACTGAAATTGCCCGCGACATGGTGATCGAACAGGGTATGGGTACAAAGCTTCGCGACCAAGTGTTCCACGAAGACAACGGTGGCATGGTATTCGATAAAATCACCCACGAACGTCCATACAGTGACGATACCGCTCGAGAAATCGACTCAGAAGTTGCCATCCTTGTGAAGGAAGCGAGTAAGCGTGCCGAGATAATTCTTAAGGCAAACCGCAAGAGCCTCGACAAGCTTGCTGAAGAGCTCGTGAAGAAAGAAACTATCGAAGAAGCAGAAGTTGCCGAAATCTTGAAGGACGCAAAACTCCCTAAGGAGGCCGCTCTCTACTAAAGCGAGGCCGGGCGAAAACCCCAATGATTAATTTTCGCGCAACAATATCAAAAGCGAATAAAAAGTTGCCGCTCAAGTTAGCGGCGACTTTGCTTGCCGGCGCCTCACTTGTCGGGAGCTTGCTCGGATTGCTACGCGACCGTTTGCTCAACGGTATGTACTACGACACCTATAAGATGGGTCTCGATGCATACACCGTGGCATTTACGATTCCAGACTTCATGTTCTTCATTCTGGTGTCGGGAGCCTTGAGTGTCACGTTGATTCCGGTGTTGAACCAACGACTTGCAACAGGGAATAAAAAGTCAGCTTGGGAACTTTCAACCAGTCTTTTGAACCTGCTCGCGATCGTGACACTTATTACCAGTGTGCTCATTATTATTTTCGCCGATCCACTCGTGCGTTACGTGGTTGGTCCAGGACTCCCAGAGTCAGGGCAGGCGCTCGCTGTCAGCATGATGCGCGTGATTGCAATTAACCCATTCTTGTTTGCGATCGCCGCGGTATTTGCCAGTATGCAACAAGCAGTAGGGAGGTTTGCCTTCTTCGCACTGGCGCCTGTGCTCTATAACATCGGTATTATTGTCGGTGCGCTCTTCTTCACCAATGGTATTAATATTTTCGGAGTGCAAATTTTCGAAGGCGGCATCATGGGTGTGGCGCTGGGTGTTGTGCTTGGTTCGATTATGCAGCTGATTGTGAGTAGTCTTGGTCTCTATGGCATGGGCTTCGATTACCGCTTTAAGATTTTCTGGAAGAATAGGGGTTTCCACCAAGTTTTGCGCCTCTTGCCTCCACGCTCACTCGATCAAGGTATCGACTACGTAAATGGGTTGGTAGAAACAAACCTTGCATCACGTATGGCGGCGGGTAGCGTGCGTGCCTACCAGCAGGCAACGACACTTTCATTTGTTCCAATTAATCTCATCGGTGTAGCCATTAGTACGGCGGCGTTTCCAAAGATGACAGAGCGACTCGGCCAAGGCCGTCCGGACCTGTTTAAGAAAGAGCTTCAATCGGTGCTTCGTGTCATTGTGTGGCTTGCTTTGCCTGTGTCGATTATCGCCTACTTCTGTCGTGGGTACCTTGTACACTTTATTAAACCGGGCGGTGATCCGTACATGGCGGGTATTCTTGGGGTGCTGGCGCTGACAATTCTATTCCGTTCCGTTTACTTTATTTCAGCGCGTAGTTTTTATGCCCAGCAGGATACCAAAACACCACTCTATATCTCACTCTTCACTATTAGCTTGAACATTGCGCTTGCGGTGTGGTTCTCGATGGGGCTCAATATGGGAGTGTACGGCCTCGCCCTCGCAGCTGTGATTGTGTCGGCTGTTGAAGTGGGGATTTTGTTTGCGATTATGTCACGCCGCATCCAAGGGTTGTTTGACCGCCCATTCGTACATGCTATTGGTCGAATGGTGAGCGCGACTGGATTTACCGCCATTGTGACCTATATTCTTGTGGCCTTTATGCCGCTTGGTGCCGAAGATGTGTTCTTCTCTGCCTTCCTAAAGTTTGCGCTTATCGTTGGAATTACAGCGGTAGTCTATATAATAGTATGTCGAGTCTTCAAACTTGAAGAAGTCGCTCCAATTTTGCTCCGCGTAAAGAAGATATTATTTAAACAACCCGCACTAGAACCATGACCCAAGACCATATTCGAAATTTCTGTATCATCGCTCACATCGACCACGGCAAGTCGACACTTGCTGATCGTATGCTTGAGTTGACGGGTACGGTTGAAAAGCGCGACATGAAATCGCAGCTGCTCGACAGTATGGATCTTGAGCGCGAAAAGGGTATTACCATCAAGCTTGCTCCGGTTCGCATGAACTACAAGGGCCACGAGCTTAACCTCATCGACACCCCAGGCCACGTTGACTTTAGCTATGAAGTTTCACGAAGTCTGCAGGCATGTGAGGGGGCAATCCTTGTTGTCGATGCGTCACAAGGTATCCAGGCGCAAACACTCGCAAATGTCTATCTTGCGATGGCGGCTGATCTAAAAATTATCCCAGTTCTGAACAAAATTGACCTTCCCGCGGCTGACGTACCAAAGGTAACGGCCGAAGTCATTAACCTCCTTGGTTGTTCTGAAGACGATATTATTAAGATTAGCGCAAAGACGGGTGAAGGTGTGACTGATGTACTCGATGCCGTGGTTGAAGAAATCGCCGCACCAACAGGTGCGCAAAATGCACCAACCCGTGCACTTATTTTCGACAGTTACTACGATGACTACCGCGGTGTAATTTTGTACGTTCGTGTTATCGACGGCAGCATCAAAAAAGCTGACACACTTGAAATGCTGGCAACCAGTGCGAACGGACTGGCGCTTGAAGTTGGATCACTGAGTCCAACAATGACACCTAAAACCGAACTTTCAACGGGTGAAATTGGCTATATTGTGACCAACCTTCGCACGACGCGTGATGCTCGAGTGGGCGACACTGTAACGGTTCGACGCAATGCAGCAACAGAGATGCTTCCAGGCTATAAGCTCGTGAAGCCGTTCGTCTATGCCGGATTCTTCCCGGTAAGTAATGACGACTACCAAGACCTAAAAGATGCCGTTGAGAAGTTAAGCCTCAGTGACTCTGCCTTGCAGTTTGAACCAGAAAACTCCCCAGTCCTTGGATTTGGTGTGCGCATTGGCTTCCTTGGTCTTTTGCACCTTGATATTATTCGCGAACGACTCGAGCGTGAGTATGACCTTGACCTTGTGGTAACGAACCCATCAACTGACTACCAAGTGGTGCTGAGCTCTGGCGAAGAGCTTGATATTAAGAGTGCCAGTAACCTTCCTGATGTGAGTAAAGTAGCGAGTATCAGTGAGCCATGGATTAAAGGTGAAATTATTGTGCCTTCAAACTATATTGGCGCGGTACTTCAGTTGATTGTTTCAAAGCGTGGCCGTCAATCAAACCTGAGCTACATTGATGAACGTGCGCTTATTAGTTTTGAAGCGCCTCTTGCGAATCTTTTGACCGACTTTTATGACCAATTGAAGTCAGTTACCAGCGGCTACGGCTCATTCAACTACGAACTCGACGAGTACCGCCAAGACGACTTGGTTCGCGTCGACTTTTATGTTGCTGGTGAAATGGTAGATGCCCTGAGTGTTATGGCGCACCGCTCGGAGTCTCAGAGTATTGGCCGTGAAATTACTAAAAAGCTCAAAGAAGTAATCCCGCGTCAGAACTTCCAGGTTGCCCTTCAAGCTGCCATCGGTGGAAAGTTTATTGCCCGTGAAGATCTGAGCGCATATCGAAAAGACGTGACAACTGGCCTGTATGGTGGAGACGTATCTCGTAAGAAGAAGGTGCTTGCCAAGCAGGCGAAGGGTAAAAAGCGCATGAAGCGATTCGGTAAGGTGGATATTCCTTCTGAAGCGTTTATGGTGATGTTGAAGCGAGACTAGCATGGCAGTTGATCGCGAAACAGCACTAGAGCTCATGGCAACCCGTAGGTTCGTACCATATCATTACAATCGCGACAGCCGAACATTTCATTTTGGCGAAGAGGTGCGTCGTTTTGGCGAAGTGCCACTGTCGGGAGCGCTGCATCAAGAAGGGCGTGAGCAAGGCGGTGAGGCTGCACAAAAGCTTATCTCTCGAGTAGCTTTTGCGAGCTCGTTTAATAAAATTCATTCTTTGCCACTTGCCGATACCTTTTTCGGTGAAATGTGGACATCGGATTTGCTCGACGAGACGCGAGAGGTGATGCGCGATGTATACATAGCTGTCGATAAGGATTTCCCTGCGCCCAATCGACCGAGCAGTATCCCTGAAAAGAATAAATTTATGACGCATTTATACGAACAAAAAGACGACCCAAGTGGTCACGCGGGGGTTTTCCTGCAAACGCATGGCATCTGTGCGTGCACAAAGCCGGAGGATCGAGTGGATACAGCATTTTATCCTATTGAAGTGCTTGGGTATCGTGAGCACAATGTAGAAACGCCCGCCGAGCGCACCAGCCTGCTTGCTGGCCTCGGCCACATTGCTCGTCGAGCAAACGAATACGTGCGCTAAGTTTCCTGCTGAGAAAGTTCGTAGAGCTTATCAATAATTATATTCAGTACGACGTGCTTCTCAAGCGTACTGTCGATATCAATCAAAAGGCCTTTTTCTCGGTAGTAGTCGATAACCGGCAAGGTTTTTTCGCGGTATTCAGCTAAGCGAATTTCAAGAATTTCTTCGGTATCATCGTGGCGTTCGCCGCGCGCGCCAACATGGTCTTTGCCCTTCCAGCGTGCACGAACAGACTCTTCGTCGATATCAAGGTAAATTACCGCTTTTGTTTGATGACCGGCTTCTTCGGTTGCTTTTAATACACCATCTTCTTCACCATGCCACCGGCCAACGGAACTTAGAATTAATGGCTTTTGTTTGAACTCATCCTGAGATAGGTAGGGAAGGACAATCGCAATATAATCTTCGGTCGGGGCAAGTTTACCAGCACGAATGAGCTCGGTCACATGCTGAGGAATTTCCGAGTTACGGAGAATATCGCCTCCCCCAAGTAGGACGCCGTCAAATAGGGCGACAAGTTCTCGACCGTGGGTATCTTTACCGGCAAATGGTCGTCCGAAAATGTTAATAGAACCTGTACCGAGCCACGTTTTGATCGCGGCAATCTTTTGAGCGTCTTCTTTCATATACGTAGTATACAGAAGAGGGTGTGTCAGAGCAATTTGGCACTCATTGACAGCGAGTGCTAATATCTCGTACAATACAAGTATGACGGAGCGACAACGACTCATCCTTGCCGCGATTATTGAGCAGCATGCCGAAATCGCCGCACCTGTTGGTAGCGTGATGCTTGCCAAGCTTTTTGGTGTATCAAGCGCGACAATTCGAAGTGAAATGGCAAAGCTCGAGGAAATGGGCTTTATTATTCAACCCCACACGAGTGCTGGTCGTATTCCAACCGATGCCGGCTACCGTTTCTATGTAAATAGTCTGAACGAAGTGCAGGCGGAACAGCCGCAGCTTGTCGATCGCAGTGCGAGAGTGATCGAAGCGCGCGCAACAACCCATGGTGACCGGGCGGATCGCGCCATTCGTAGCGCAGTCGATAGTCTTGTTGAGCTGACGCAGAACCTTGGTATTGCGACAATTGGAGATGAGCTGTATTTGAGCGGCATCGGAAATCTCTTCTCACAGCCTGAATTTATGCAGGGGCAGCACGCACAACAAGTGGCTCGCCTCCTTGATAACCTAGAGCCGTGGCTCCGAGAGGCAAAGCCAAACGAGCCGTTAAATGTGTATATCGGCGCCGAAAACCCAATCGGTAAAAGCAGCGGAGCAACACTTATTATTAGTAAGTTCCGCTCACCATATAGCGATAATAGTTATATAGGCGTGCTTGGCCCAACCAGGCAGAGTTATGCGAAGGTGATGCGACTTGTCCGACACACCGGTGCAATGTTAGAAGAAATTTTGTAGAAATAGTGGAGGAGTAAGATGGCTAAAGCAAAGAACGATCAAATTAATAATGAATTCGAGCAACAGCTCGATGAGTTAACCCTCGACCTCCAGCGCACGCGCGCTGACTTTGAAAACTATCGCAAGCGAGTTGACGCCGAAAAGGCCGCAGCACGTGAAGCGGGACAATCAAGCGCAATTATGAAGCTCCTCCCGGTTATTGATAATATTGAACGCGCCGTCGCATACACCCCAGAAGACCTTAAGGACAACAAATGGGTCCAGGGAGTGGGAAGTCTCGTTAAAAACCTCGAGAAATCACTCGAGAGCCTTAACTTAGCCCGCATTGATGCAAAACCGGGTACTGAATTTAACCCTGAACTTCACGAAGCGATTCAGTTTGACGAAGAAGCAACTGGTGAAAAAGAAGTTGTGGCCGAAGAGCTTCAGGCGGGGTATACCTTAAACGGTACGGTTATTCGCCATGCAATGGTTAAAGTAACGAAACAGTAATATTTTCTCCTCCCTACTCAATAAAGTATACTAATAGAGGTATAAATTAATTGGAGGCATAAAACATGTCAATTAGCATGAAGAAACAAGCTTTTCGTATTGGAACGGCGTTTGTATTTGCTTTCGCAACGCTCACTTCAGTGCTTGCATTCAATAGCCAAGATGCGTCTGCCGCCAGTGCGTATATCAAGCTGGTAAATAGATGTGGAAGTTCAACGAGTGTGACTGTTTCTTGGGGAACAGGAAGTTTCCGAACTACTGTAGGAAAGTATAGTAGCGTAACTAGAGGTATTCCTCAGTTTAAGACTATTACTGTTCGCTCAGACCAATATCGCCACAATGGTAGCTTCTACACACCATATTCTGGGACTTTCACCCGCACAATTTGTGGATAATCCCTTACGTAGGCTGTAAAGCAAAAACCCAAATTAGCACTCTTGACACGAGAGTGCTAATTTATTTATACTAAGAATACTTGGCAATCTCGGCCCGAGAGTGCTAAAATAAATGTATTACACAATTGATTAATGAATCTAAATAGGAGAGTATTTTATGGGTAAAATCATCGGAATCGACCTCGGTACCACTAACAGTGCTATGGCCTATATGGTTGCTGGTAAGCCAGAGGTAATTGCGAACGCTGAAGGTAACCGCACCACTCCAAGTGTCGTCGCGATTAATAAGTCTGGCGAACGTTTGGTTGGCCAGGTTGCGCAGCGTCAACGCGTCACGAACGCAAAAAACACTATTTATGGTGTAAAGCGCCTTATCGGTCGTAAGTTTAGCGACAAAGAAGTGCAAAAAGACCACGATATTATGCCATACGAAATCGTTAAAAAAGGCGATGGCGTTGCGGTAAAGATGGGCGACAAGGACTACACACCAGAAGAAGTGTCTGCAATGATTCTTTCGAAGCTTAAAGCTGATGCGGAAGCCTTTCTGGGTGAAAAAGTCACCGAAGCTGTTATTACAGTTCCTGCGTATTTCGATGACTCACAACGTCAGGCTACGAAAGATGCTGGTAAGATTGCCGGCCTTGAAGTAAAGCGTATTATTAACGAGCCAACTGCTGCGGCACTTGCCTACGGTCTTGAAAGCAAGAAGGACGAAAAGATCGCGGTCTTTGACCTCGGTGGTGGTACCTTCGACGTTTCAATCCTTGAACTTGGCGATGGTGTTTTTGAAGTAAAAAGTACCAATGGTGACACTCACCTTGGTGGTGAAGACTTCGACAATATTGTTGTGAACTACTTCCTCGACGAATTTAAGAAGGAAAACGGCATCGATCTTAAGGGCGACAACGCAGCAATGCAGCGCCTTAAGGACGAAGCTGAAAAGGCGAAGAAAGAACTTTCTACTACTAACGAGTACGAAGTGAACCTTCCATTCCTTACTGCAGACGCCGATGGTCCAAAGCACTTCGAAACGAAGCTCACTCGCGCAAAGCTCGAAGAACTCGTAAAAGACCTCATCGACCGCCTTGCTGAGCCAGTTGAAAAGGCCCTAAAAGACGCTGGGCTTAAGGCGAACGAAATCAATGAGGTCGTTCTTGTTGGTGGTATGACTCGTATGCCAGCGGTTGTTGAAAAGGTGAAGTCAATCTTTGGTAAAGAGCCACTCAAGGGTGTGAACCCAGATGAAGTTGTGGCCATTGGTGCTGCAGTGCAAGGTGGTGTGCTTGCTGGTGACGTGAAGGACGTACTGCTCCTCGACGTGACTCCACTCAGCCTCGGTATCGAGACCATGGGTGGCGTTTCAACCAAGCTCATTGAGCGCAATACGACTATTCCTACCAGCAAGTCTGAAACATTCTCAACCGCCGCTGACAATCAGCCACAAGTTGAAATCCACGTACTTCAAGGTGAGCGTGAAATGGCTACTGACAACAAGTCACTCGGCCGTTTCGTCCTCGATGGCATTGCGCCGGCACCTCGCGGTGTTCCACAAATTGAAGTTACCTTTAACCTCGACGCCAACGGTATCTTGAACGTGACTGCAAAAGACAAGGGAACCGGTAAAGAGCAATCGATTACCATCCAAGGAAGTGGTAACCTGAACAAAGAAGACATCGAAAAGGCAGCGAAAGAAGCTGAAGAGCACGCCGAAGAAGACAAGAAGAAGCGTGAAGCAGTTGATGCGCGCAACCAACTTGAAAACGCCATCTACCAAGCAGAAAAAATGCCTGACCAAGATGAATTCAAGGACAAGATTTCTGACGAAGACAAGAAGAAGATTGCTGAAGCCGTAGAAGAAGCGAAGAAGCACCAAGAGTCAACCGACAAGGATGAACTTGAAGCAGCTTTGAAGGCACTCAACGACGCAATCATGCCAATTGGTGCTAAGCTGTACGAAGAAGCAGCCAAGGCAGAAGCACCAGCCGAAGACGGTGATGCAGACAAGAAGTCTGACGAACCTGTTGAAGGCGAAGTTGTCGACGAAAAGAAGTAATCCTTCTTGCCATAAAATAGCCGGCCGTTGTGTCGGCTATTTTTATTTCCCGTCGAAAGTTCGTTATGCTTGCAACGAGTCTCGAGGCGGGTATAGTGGATAGGATGGACGACTCGCTCGCTTTTGAAAGACAATTCAACCAAATCGTCACTTCGGTTGAGAAAGACTCAGGCGCTGAGCAGCGCATTCAAGATGCCTCGGTGGATCGAAAGCTCGTCATTGCCGTGTATGATGAAATCTCGGCCCAGATTGAACTTACCTTTCCTTTTGGTGGTGAAGAGACAGAGGTGTATGAAAAGAGGTACGACGAAGCACACAAGAAGGTTATAGAAGTCGCGGTCCATCTTCAGCACGAATACGGGCTTGATGACGAGGACATTCTAAAGGCCGTTAAACTCGCAAGGCTTGATATTCAGAATAATAAAATTATTTTTGATTAACACGTACGGTTAGCTTAACGAAGCAATTGCCGCGGCAATCGCCTCGGGCGTTTGTTGACTTGAATTAAAGTGGTGAGTCGCAAGTGAGCGGCCAAGCTTTATTTCTTGCTCGAGTGATTCAGTATCGACGCGGTTTAATGAATCGCGCACGATTAGCCGCGACACTAATATGTCGACTGGAGCGTCAATTTCAACGATGAGTGCCTCGGGAAATCGTGTGCGGAACTCTGTGACTGCCGCAGCACGCAACAGAAGCACTGTTTTTTCGGCCGGGTCGAACTTAGGAAGCCCATAGTCGTGTCCAAAGCTATGAATTGTTCCGAAGAACATTTTTGCAGCGGCCATTTCCTGGTACGTTTCCTCGTTCACGAAAATATGGTCGATATCACGCTCGCCACGTTTTGGGCGGGTGGTAACGGTTTTTTGCAGACGAAAACCATACTGCGTCGTCAGTATGTTAGCAGCCGTGCTCTTGCCGGCGCCAGAGGGTCCAATTAATACTACAAGGCTCATTTTTTAGGTAACTCCAGAAATAATGCCGCCCACACCATACCTGGATCGGCACGATAAAACGGTGCGTAATACCATGACCCATCGGGGTTAGTGAGTTCGGGGTAGGTTTGATGACGTTCAATAAGGGCGCTAAATTGATTATACTGCTTTTGATATTCTTCGCGACCATGACGGTGAAGCAAGTGTAGGTAATAGGTGGCGTGCCACGTCCAAAGTGATGTTTCGGTGTAGTTTGGCATTGAAATAGGCCCCATTCCAAAGCGGTAGCGCAGTTTTTTCGATGGCTTTTCGCCGTATTTCATTGGGTAGGGGAGGTTAAGCTCGGTCTGATCGATATAATCGAGGGTTTTATGCGCCATGTCTTGATCGTCGACGACACGCAGAAAGAAGGGCATCAAAGCACTGTCGGCGCTGAAGTTTGTACTTGTACGATCGGCTCGGAAGAATTTACCATTCCAGTATTCTTTAATAAGAATGTCGCTATAGATGGATGGGGCAAATGGAAAATTATCGAGCTGCAAAATATCGGCCCATTGGGCAAGACGGCCGACAAGTGCGATTGCATACGCACTTCGCTCGTAGTACACCGCGTCGCGCATTTCGGCGTATTTTACACCCTTTTTAATATCGCCTGTTTCGGTAAGGAAACTATCAACGTAGCGGCCAAGCTCTTCACTAAGGAATGCGTGTTCTTCACTATTCAACGAATAGTGACTCACAACTAATGAGTGCAGGAGCCACGACAACGCATCAATACTCGGTCGCCCCGGTGCATTAAAAACGTTTCCATTTTTATCGATACAAAGTTTCACGCGACCACCGCGTCGATAGTGACGCATTGCCCAGCGAAGTGTGTGGTGCACATGAGTGGCATGGTTGAGGCGCACCAACGACTCTGCCACGGTTCCAAAGTCACGCATCCAAAAGAAATTATAGTGACCAAGGCTGGTGCGGTAAAAGTCGCCGTACCAGAGGCGATCGACTATTTGTTGGCAAATCTCGCGCGCATCGCCAGGAAAACGCTCAATACCAGCAAAGTATCGGTTAACAATCTGTCGATACTCAGCACGAAGAATTCCAAAGGTGGCCCCGAAGGCGCGAATGAGCGGTTTCATTAGCTCTAGTGTAGCACGATGCTTATGCTTTTGAGTCGTACGGTTTAATACTAGTCAGATGCCAGTTTCGGCAGGTGGGGCATTGGTATGCCCCAATAGAGACGCTCATATTTTCGAGCATGCGAAAATCAGCTGCTTCAATCGCTTCTTTTTCTGTCTTAAAAAAGCGTTTTCCTTCGCAGGTGAGGTCAAAACGGTAGGCTTTTGTGTCAAAACCTTGTTTAGTGCGGCGCGGCATACCTCTAGTATACCGCGCATTTTTTGAGGGAGTTTATAAACAGGAGTATAATAAGTAGTACATAAACTAATACCAAGGAGGTGTAAAGTTATGGATCTATGGGCAATTATAACCTGGATAGTCATTGGTGGGCTGGCCGGATGGGTCGCTTCAATGATTACAAAAACGGACGCAAGCCAGGGTGTCATCGGTAATATCGTGGCAGGTATTATCGGAGCATTCGTAGGTGGCTTCTTGGTGGGACTTCTCGGGGGAGAGGGCTTCACAGGCTTCAATATTTGGAGCTTTGTGGTCGCACTTATCGGTGCGGTAGTCGTACTCTTCATCTGGAAGGCGATTACAGGACGCACCAACACCGCTCCTTAGTCGATTCTTGGCGGAAAATGGTCACCCAAACGGTGGCCATTTTTTATTTA
>CAZMJB010000007.1:0-27397 GCA_964566735.1 uncultured Candidatus Saccharibacteria bacterium | reverse complement strand
ATCTTGTGAAAAAAGACCTTAAGGGTGGATTGAAGGATTTGCAAAAGAGGGGCTATGACCACTTTATCGTTGAGCCATTCGCTCAACATGAGCAAAAAGAAGAGCGTTACATTTCACTCAGCTACGATAAGCACCACTACTACTTGTCATATAGCCTTATGGGCGGGGTGGATATCGAAGACAATTCAGAGTCCGTACACACTGCACGAGTTGACGAGAACACCGATTGGTCAGAACTCGCCAGTGAGACTGGTTTTAGTACGGATCAGTTACAGAAACTGTTCGAAACATTTGTACGCGAACACTTTACCTTCTTGGAGATTAACCCGTACATCGTTACCGAAGCCCGTATTCACATGATGGACGCGGCAGTTGAAGTTGATGACACCGGGTCATTCTTTGTGGATGGGTGGTCGAGCGATGATTTACGAAGTCCGCGGGCGCTCAAGAGGGCCGAGTCTGAAGAAATTGTTGCAAAACTAGACGAAAAGTCTCCAGCCTCATTTAATTTAAGTGTGCTTAATCCAGACGGTTCGATATTCCTGCTTCTATCCGGCGGCGGCGCGAGTGTTGTCGTGGCAGATGAAATACATAATCACGGGCTCGGAAAAGAAGTCGCTAACTACGGTGAATATAGCGGAAATCCAACGGAAGATGAGACATACATATATACTTCGGCCCTGCTCAAGTTACTTGTGGATTCAAAAGCAAAGAAGAAGGTGTTATTTATTGGAGGTGCGGTGGCAAACTTTACTGACATTGCAAACACTTTTGCTGGGGTAATACGCGCTCTTGATGATTACGCCTCAGAGCTACAAGCACAAGGCGTACGGATTTATGTTCGACGCGGTGGGCCGCGCCAAGAAATAGGGCTGGCACGAATGCGCCAAGTACTCGAGAAGTACTCGCTACTCGGAGGGGTGTACGACCCAAGCACATCAATACACGACGCAGTAGACGCAGCTATACAGGAAGTGAAGTAATGATTTCGATACAAGACATTCGGCGAAAAGATAACAAAATTATCATGCTTGGTTCACACCCAGGGATCTTACAGTCTATCATCGATTTTGATTATCTTGCCGGCAAGAAAGAGCCAAGTGTTATCGGAGTTGTTGCCGCTGGTCGTAAGAACGATAGGCTCTTCTGGGGCGAGAGTGAAGTTGTAATCCCGGTCGTTGATGATATACGAAAATTAGGAAAGAAAAAGATAGAAGAGTGTACCGCAGTTGTTAACACTCAATCTGCGAGAAGGGTGCTGAGTTCGAGTATTTCAGCCATCGACGCACTCCCGAACCTTAAAGCGCTCGTTATCTTTGCGGAACATACGCCAGAATCGCACACAAGGCAGCTGATCTCATACGTAAATGATAAAGTTCTCGTTATTGGGCCATCTTCGGTTGGTTTGCTGATTCCGGGGTCCTTGAAGCTTGGTGCAATTGGCGGCACGCAGCACGAGCAGCTCGCTGCAGGTGACTTTTATCGTGTTGGTGATACGGCAGTTGTTTCAACCTCAGGTGGTATGGTTAACGAACTTATACACACAGTGGGACGCAGTGGTCTTGGCGTTTCTTTTGCGGTTGCTGTTGGTGGTGACAGATATCCTGTGCTATCGCCAGCACAGGCGGTGCTTCTTGCTGAAAAAGATAAGTCAACAAAGCAGATTGCCTTTTTTGGTGAACTCGGTGGTGTCGATGAATATGAAGTTGCCCAACTCATAGAAGACGGGAAGGTGAAAAAAGATATTATTGCGTACGTTGCCGGTACGGTTGCGGAGCTTTTTGAAAAGCCTCCTCAGTTTGGCCATGCGAAAGCGCTTGCTCAAAGTGGCGACGAGACGGCAAGTGCCAAGAAAAAGGCGCTTGAAAAGGTTGGTGTAAAGGTCTGTCATACCTTTGGTGATATTGAGAAGAAGCTCAAATCGTATGCAAATAGTGAACGAAAATTGCCCGCCTCTTCCATTGCGCTTCGTAAGAAGAGCCTTATTCTCAGTCACATCTCCGGTGATATTAATGGAGATGTACAGCTCATTGGAGACGACCTGCTCAATACAGTGCAAAAGCATAGTGTTGCTTCACTCTACGCCTCTTTGTTGCTCGGCAGAAACGTACAATCAAAGAAGCTCGATGCCTTTTTTGACTTCTGCTTAAAGCTTCTAGTCGATCACGGTCCGTACGTTTCGGGAGCTCTAAATACTATTGTAAGCGCGAGAGCCGGCAAGGACCTCGTCTCGAGTCTCACTTCTGGGTTGCTTACCATTGGGCCTCGCTTTGGGGGAGCCATCAACGGCGCAGCAGACGGCTGGCTTAACGCCGTTGCGAGCCAGGACACCCCAAAGGCCTATATTGCTACATATGCAAAGAGCGGGGGGATTATACCCGGTATTGGCCACAAGAAGTACCGTATTGATACTCCAGATCCACGCGTCGCTGCACTAGCCGAGTTTACGGGAAATAGTAACGGAGACCGGTACTATACGTTCGCCCGTAACGTAGAAAAGGTAACTGTGACAAAAAAGAGCAACCTTATTCTTAATGTTGATGGCGCTATCGCGGCGATCCTTCTCGATATACTTGAATCAGAACTCGAATACGATACAAACCAACTTCAAGAACTTGTTGATATAGAGTTTTTCAATGCGCTTTTTGTCTTAAGTCGCTCCGTTGGCTTCACGGCGCATTACCTTGACCAGCGCCGTCATGATGAAGGGCTTCTGCGCCTCCCTAATGACGATGTGAGATATATAGCAAATAAAGACTAGTAAAAAGGTGCCCGAAACGGCACCTTTTTCATAGATACAAGGACTAGCTAGCTCTTGAGGCGTTCGTAGAGATCAAGCGCCGCACGGATTGCCTGGTTCATATTGAAGTACTTGTAAGACGCAAGGCGGCCAATAAAGTAGATTCCTTGTTCTTCAAGCTTCTCAGCCTCTACACGGTATTTCTCGTACAAATCACGGTTCTCTTGGTTTGGAACAGGGTAGTACGGCTCACCACCAGCGATAGAGTACTCACGAGTAATCGTAGTGTAGGGTAGGTCTTGGTTGAAGAACTTCTTGTGCTCAATGATGCGCGTAAATGGATACTGTTCTTCTGGGTAGTTGATAACCGGAAGTTCCTGGAAGCTCTCTTGCTTCAGGGTTTCGTGTTCGAACTCGATTGAGCGGTACTCAAGGCGGCCAAACTTTTCACCAAAGTAGGTGTCAATTTTACCGGTGTAGAAAAGCATCTTTGGCTCTTCAAGGGTCATGTCGAGGTAGTCGCGACCAAGGATAACTTGGATGTTTTCGTGATCGAGCATGTTGCGAACCATAACGGTGTAGCCTTCTTTAGGGATACCTTCGTACTTGTCGCCAAAGTAGCGGTCATTGTGGTCATAACGCACTGGAATGCGCTCCATAACAGATGCATCGAGCTCTTCTGGGTACTTGTCCCACTGCTTTTTGGTGTAGTTCTTGAACATCTTTTCGTAGATTTCATTGCTACCGATGCGCTTAAGAGCGGATTCTTCAGAGTTTTTTGGTTCGGTAATTTCAGGGTGCTGAGATTCAACCCACTTTTGAAGCTCTTCGCCGTCGGTGAAGTTCATTCCGAGTACCTCGTTGTAGGTATCCATGTTGGTAGGTACGGGAACGAGCTTACCTTCAACGTGGCTTTTCACACGGTGTTCGTAAGGGAGCCACTCGGTAAAGCGGCTGACAAATTCCCAGGTTTCGTCGTCAGAGTCGTGGTAAATGTGTGCGCCGTACTTAGCCATAAGTACACCGTGTTCGTTAACGAAGTCGTAAGTATTTCCGCCGATGTGGTCACGTTTATCAACAACAATAACTCGTTCACCATCTTCAGCAAATTTGCGTGCAAGTGTTGCGCCCGAAAGACCGGCGCCAACAATAATAATCGGTTTATTCATAGCTCTAATTATACACTACAGAGGCGCCACCGGCGGCTGTCCAGTTTATTGTACCGCCCTGGAATGTCTGATATACACCGCCGCCATTGGCGATTTCACCCGAGGTTGGGTAGCCAAGTCTGCCATTTTCAAATCCACTACTTATCCATTTATCCTTAATGCCGCCGTGTACTACTTGGGCACCCGTTGCCGCTGACCAGTAAACGGTGCCGTTCTTAAAGAGTTGATAACAGCCAGCATTCCTTAGACCACAAAGTGAGTCAGTGGTTGGCTTGCCGAAGAAGCCAGACTCGCCGCCGTACGCTGTCCACTTATCAAATAATTCGTTCGAGAATTTGATTGCGCCGGCCCCGATAGACCAATAAATCTTTCCGCCCTGGAATGTTTGGTAAACGCCACCATGTCCAGCAACTTCTCCGGTAGTAGGATATCCGAGCGAACCATTTTCAAAGCCAGACGCAACCCATTTGTCTTTAATGCCACCGTGAACCAGTTGAGCACCCGTTGCTGCCGACCAGTAAACAGTCCCGTTCTTAAATAACTGGTAACAGCCACTATTTTTTAGGCCACACAGAGAATCGGTGGTCGGTTTGCCGAAGAAGCCACGCTCACCACTGTATGCTGTCCACTTGTCGAACAGTTCATTCGTGAATCGCACCCCACCGGCTGCATTAGACCAATAAATCTTTCCGCCCTGGAATGTTTGGTAAACGCCACCGTTTGAGGCGATTTCTCCTGTAGTAGGATATCCGAGCGAACCATTTTCAAAGCCAGACGCAACCCATTTGTCTTTGATGCCACCACGCACAATTTGCGCACCAGTCGCAGACGTCCAGTAGATTGTCCCGTTTGCGAATACCTGATAGCAACCGGCACTTCGCAAGCCACAAGCCTGATTCATGAGAGGCTTTCCGAGCCAAGTGTTTGCATTATACGGTGCAGCCATAACACCACTCACGCCTAGTCGAGGGTCACCGAACCACTCTTTGAAGAACGCGAAAAAGTTTCGGTTTCCATACGCACCACATGATGCAGTGCCCGGGTAGGCTGCGAGAGCGCCGTCATTAGGGGTGTATGGTGTGTAAATGTACAGACTGAGGGTTGCGATGTTTTCGATATTCACGCGCTTCGTACCGCATGATGGGTTTGTGCTGTATTGAATATCATTCCAGCCCAACTTGTAGCGGTAATTGTTGGGATTTTCTTTATAGTAGTTGAGCTGCCAGGCGGCCAGCATCATTTGCTTGTAGAAGCCGGCTTTGTTTGTATCACAGTTGGCAGACCACCCAGGCCCACTATCTGGACACGCATACCCCATAGAGTATTTATACTGTGATTTTAGCGGCCAACTGTCGGCGGTAAGTGGACCAAGCGACTCTTTTTTGAGCATGACAAGAAGAACTTGAGGGTTAATGTTGTACGTTTGGGCTGCGTTGTAGATTATTTGTGCAGAAGATAAGCCGCCGGCAAACCAGCCGCCACCTTTTTCATAGGATGTCTCGCCAGTGTTGGGGTTCTCGTGGTACTTGTTTAAACAAGGGTAGGGAGGTCCAGGCCAGCCTTTTATTTGCTGAGCATATTGAGCATTTGTGAGGCCGCCATACCCTGAAGCCTGCGTTCCCCAAACGTCACAGTTCGGTATGCGGGCGTCGAGGAATGCTTGGATTTGCGAGACGCTCATAGAGTTCTTATTGTAGAAGACACTGTCGTCGATAATATTGCCGGCGGTGAAGTCGGTGATTGGCGCAGCATTTGCACGAGAACCGTTATAAATAGCAAACGCGGACAGCAAACTAAGAGCAATGAAGAATGCAGATATAATGCCGACGGTTTTAGACGGTAAATGCAATTTCAATTGAAGCCCCTTCGTACTCGTCAGATGTGTAGTTTAATGTAACGGTCCACTTGCCTGGTGCAAGTTCGCTGACAGGAATCGATATTGTTTTGCAGTCAGTAGAAGCGGGGTTTGAGAGCACGTCGGCATCTTTACGCACGCTTTGACCAGACGGGCCCTTTAGTTGTGCGTAACAACTCCCTCCGTCAACTGGATAGTTAGCACCACCACGAATGTATACGGTGCCGTTCGACTGATCAACAGACGCTACCATTTGAACCTGCTTTTTGTCAGATTCACCACTAGTTGTCGGAGCGGGAGGTACGTCGGTGTTTGTTGTCGTTTCTTTGTCGCCAGAAGGAGTTTCAGGGGTGTCTGACGGCTGTTCCGTAGAGGGGGTGTTTTCGATCTGTGTTGTGTCTGCGGGCTTGTCGGTTTGTGGCTCAAGAATAAATGCGTATGCAGAAAAAGCCGCAAGCCCAACAAGAAGAACCGACGCGGCAATAATGAGGATTGGCTTGTTTAGTTTTTTAGCTCGCTTTTTGGTTTTCATAGTCGTATTTCCTCTACATATAGTACAACTAATACCGGATAAGCGCAACCGTATTGGCAGTGTTTGACCTCTGATTTTTGCTTAAAATCAGTTGAGGTTAGTTGTAGCCCTTGGGGTTATGCGATTGCCAGTTCCACGTGTCGGCACACATTTGCTGAATCGTTTTTTCTGTCTGCCAGCCGAGTTCTTTCTTTGCCTTTGTTGGATCTGCGTAAAATTCAGGTAAGTCACCTTCGCGACGAGCAGCAAATTCGTAAGGAATATTCTGGCCGGTAACCTCTATAAAGGTATCAACAAGTTCAGAGACGGAAGTGGGGTTGCCCGACCCAAGGTTGTATGCCGTCGCACCTGGAGTTAAGTGTTCAAGTGCTGCAACGTGACCCTTTGCAAGGTCAACTACGTGAATGTAGTCTCGCTTACAGGTGCCGTCTGGAGTAGGGTAATCGTTACCAAATATAGACAGCTTTTCTCGACGACCCGAGGCAACCTGCGCAATAAACGGCATGAGATTATTCGGAATGCCCTGGGGGTCTTCGCCAATCTGGCCACTTTCGTGTGCGCCAATTGGGTTGAAGTAGCGAAGAAGCGAGGCTTCGAACGATGGATTGGCGACACAAAAATCTTTAATAATTTGTTCAATCATATACTTTGTCTGGCCATAAGGGTTAGAGATATTTTGGCCGACAGGAAGCGTTTCGGCGTACTTTGGTGTGCCTGGATCTCCGTATACCGTGGCGCTCGAGCTGAATACAAGTTTGTTTACACCGTGTTTGTACATAACGCGCAGCAGTGAAAGGGACGAGTTGATATTGTTATCGTAGTATTCGAGCGGTATTTTTACCGATTCGCCGACCGCCTTAAGTCCCGCAAAGTGAATAGCTGCGTCAAACGAGTGTTCGGCGAAGATCTTGTCGAGTTCGGCGGTATTGCATACATCAATGGCGTAGAAAGGAACGGTCTTGTTAGTGATTTTTTCAACGCGTCGTATAGACTCGGGGCTACTATTGCTGAGATTGTCGACGACCACAACGGAATGGCCATTACTAAGGAGTTCAATCACGGTGTGGCTTCCAATGTATCCGGCGCCGCCTGTAACAAGGATATTCATGCCCTTAGTATATCGTATTCGTTGTGCGGGTATGCATGGGAGCGCATCCATTTAATGTTGTAATTTTAGTTTTTATACAAATTTGATATATTTTTATCACCAAGTGCGCTTTAATGGAAAGTATCGGGCTCACGCGTGAGTCATAGAAAGGAATTTGTTTTTCATGTGCGGAATCGTTGGATACATAGGTCAAAAAGAAGTACAGCCAATCCTTATAAGTGGGCTAAAGAGGTTGGAGTACCGGGGATACGACAGCTCAGGGATCGCAACTATTGATGAAAAGTCAAAAACGACACTCCTGCGTGCAAAGGGTAAGGTTACCGAACTCGAGGGCAAAGCGGTAAAGCATAAAACGAACGACACCGTTGGTATTGGACATACCCGCTGGGCAACACACGGAGAGCCAAGTAAGCGCAATGCGCACCCGCACCATGTCGGTGACATTTACCTTGTTCACAACGGCATTATTGAAAACTACCAAGATTTGAAGCAGATGCTGGCGAAGCACGACTATATCTTTAAGAGTGATACCGACAGTGAGGTTTTGACCGCTCTTATCGATTTTCTCTACAAAGATGCTACAAGCCTTCTTGAAGCGGTGAGTGGCGCACTGAAGATGGTTGTTGGCGCATATGGTATCGCACTCTTTAGTGTTAAAAATCCAGAAGAAATTATTATTGCGCGAAAGGGTAGTCCGCTCATTGTTGGTGTTGCTGAGGGTGAAGTATTTATCGCAAGTGACGCCTCGGCGCTCGTTGGACATACCGACCAAGTGATTTATCTGCATGACGGTGAAATCGGGGTGTGTACTCGTGATGGCGTACAGCTGTATGACATCGATACCCAGGCGGTTGATGCAGAAATTGAAAAACTTGAGCTCGACCTTCAGGCAATTCAAAAAGAAGGCTTTGATCATTTCCTCCTGAAGGAAGTTTACGAGCAGCCAAAGAGCCTGCGATCAACTTTAAGTGGGCGTATTAACCTCAAGACAAACAGCGTGAAGCTCGGCGGCATCAATATGAGTAGCGACGAGCTTCGCGACATTCGAAATATTATGGTGATTGGCTGTGGTACGGCGTACTATGCGGGCATGATGGCGGGGTATTTCATCGAACAATTTACCGACGACATTGCGGTTCGTTCAGAGGTTGCAAGCGAGCTTCGATATCGATCATTCCACGTGCCCGACAACGCCGTTGCACTTATTGTTTCGCAGTCTGGTGAGACCGCCGATACACTCGCATGTCTACAAGAGCTGAAGCGCCGGGGTGTGAAATGTCTTGGAATCGTGAACGCGGTGGGAAGTACGATCGCCCGTGAAGTCGACGGCGGTGTCTATGTTCATGTCGGTGCAGAGATTAGTGTCGCGAGTACGAAGGCCTTCACCTCACAAGTCGCTGCTATTACCATGTTCGGCTTGATGGTTGCGCAGGCGAAGGGTGTGAGCACCAAAGAGCTCAACACCTATATTAAAGAGCTCGATATGCTCCCAAGCGAAATCGAGTCAGTACTCGAAAATTCTGCCGATGAAATTAAAAAACTGGCGAAAAAATATGCCAGCTACGAACATGCACTGTATGTTGGGCGCGACACGCTGTACCCGATAGCACTCGAGGGTGCTTTGAAGCTTAAAGAGGTGAGTTATATCCAGGCGGAAGGGTATGCGGCAGGTGAACTCAAGCACGGTCCGATTGCCTTGATTGACGATCGATTCTTTGAAGTGTGTTTCCTGCAAGATAACTGGCTTTACGAAAAATCTCAGAGTAACTTGATTGAAATGAATGCTCGTGGTGCTCATGCGATTGTTATTACCGATACGGATAAGCGCGTTGCGGCCGAGGCGGTTGTGCGCGTTAAGACGAAGCTCGAGCTCCTAACTCCGCTCGTGTTCAACGTTACATCACAACTACTTGCGTACTACATTGCAATTGCCCGCGGGAATGATGTTGACCAGCCACGGAACCTCGCGAAGAGTGTCACGGTCGAATAAAGCTCAAAGCATGTAGAAAGGGAAAGGGCCGGGATCGCAATGATCCCGGCCCGTTCCGTTTTACCAGCTGCCGTTCTCGGCCAGGCGCACGAGCGCCTTGCCGTAGTCCGACTTCACCAGCGGCTGAGCGAGCTCGTTGAGCTGCTCGGCAGTGATGAAACCAGCCAAGAAGGCGGCTGCCTCAGGGCTGCCGATGAGGCGACCCGTGCGACGTTCGAACTGTCGCGCGTAGATCGCCGCATCGAGCAGCGAGTCCGGCGTTCCGGTGTCGAACCAGCGCGTCCGCTTGGGGAGTGTCTCCACGCGGAGGCGCCCTTCGTGCAGGTAGACCTCGTTGACTGCCGAGATCTCCAGTTCACCTCGAGCGCTCGGGGCGATGCCCTTCGCGACCTCCACGACCGACGAGTCGTAGAAGTACATGCCTGGCACGGCGAAGTTCGACTTCGGCTTCTCGGGCTTCTCCTCGATCGAGATGGCGGTGCCGTTCTCGTCGAATTCGACCACTCCGTAGTCCTGGGGGTTGTCGACCTCCAGGGCGAAGATCGTCGCGCCGTCGGGCTCGAGGCTGGCCTTCACCTTCTTGTCGAACTGTGCACCGTTGAAGAAGTTATCTCCGAAGGTCAGCGCGACGTGGTTGTTGCCGATGAAGCCTCGGGCGATCAGGAAGCACTCCGCGATCCCGCGGGGTACTCGCTGAATGCCGTACGACAGATTGATGCCGAGTGCGTCTCCGTCTCCCAGCATCATGCTGAACTGCTCGACGTTGTCGGGTGCGGCGATGATCTGGATGTTGTCGATGCCGGCTTGGATGAGGTCGGCGAGCGAGTGGTAGATCGAGGGCTTTCTGTAGATCGGAGCGGATGGTTTGCCCATGCCTACTCCATCGGGGCCGATGCCTTGGGTAATCGCACCGAGGCGAGTACCTTTGCCAGCGGCCAGAATGAGTGCCTTCAAGGGTCCTCCTGGGTGTGAAAGGGCGGTTTGGGTAAAACGGTAAGCGTGTGTCTCCACAGCTCAAGACTATATTTTAACATATTTTTAAACATAAGTAAATTATTTAAGGGGTTCTGCTGCCGAGTGGGATAAGTTGTGCGAACCATATATAATAGAACCACATGATTACCGTAATTATAGCTGGCGGATCGGGCACGCGCCTGTGGCCCCTTTCTACTAGCGATTATCCGAAGCACTTGTTGAAGTTAACAGGCGAGCGGAGCTTATTGCAATCCGCGTACGACCGCGCAAAACGAGTGGGCGATACCGTGTACGTTGTTACCGAGGCAAGCCACGCGCACCACGTCAAAGACCAGCTCCCAGAACTCCCGGAAGACCACTTCTTAATTGAGCCAGGGCGCCGTGGAACCGGGAACTGTATCGTCTTTGCACTCGACGTTATTGGGCGCACCCGTGATCACGACGAGCCAATCGCTTTCGTGCACTCTGACCACAGTATTCGTGATGTTGAGGGCTACGTACACTCACTGCAAACCGCCGCACAAGCGTCGACAGCAACGAATAAAGTGACACTGATTGGCATCGAGCCAGCCTTCCCGGCAACCGGCTTTGGCTACATTGAGCGTGATGGTGAAATTGAAAACTCGGGCGCCTACAACATTGAATCATTCAAGGAAAAGCCTGACTTTACGACTGCCGAGCAATACCTCGCAGCGGGTCGCTACCTCTGGAACTGCGGGTATTTTGTTGGGTCTATCAACACGTTCTTATCTGAGATTCGTGCCGTTGCCCCAGACCTTCAAGAAAGTTTCGATAAGCTTTCAGCTGTTGTTGAAGTGCCATCGGGCTCGTATAACGACACCTACCTGTCATTCCCAGAGTTGGTTATTGATTACTCACTGGCTGAGCGTTCGAAGAATCTGGCGGTTGTGCCAGCCAGCTTCGACTGGATGGATATCGGCTCATTTAAGGACCTGCACGACGCCAACGCAATTGACGATAAGGGGAACTTCTTAAAAGGCGGGCACATCTACGAAAATGACATCGAAAATGTCTACGTCCACAACGAAGAAGAGAAGCCGGTTGTTGTGATTGGCCTCGATAACATCGTTGTCGTAAATACACCAAATGGTATTTTGGTGGCGCGTAAAGACTTGAGCCAGCGTGTGAAAGAAGCGGTTGCGCGTATTAAAGATGATGAGAAACAATAAGGACGACCCTCGTTACCTTTAAAAGCCCGAATTACTCCGAGAAATGAAACGCCCCTGACCAAGGGGCGTTTCCTGTAGGGCAACACCTCCTCAAAGTCAGGGGCTGGATTGTGTGGGTCGCTGGTCAGGCGACGGGCGTGAAGTTCCGCGAGGAACGAACACGCTGGGCATCCTCGGCAGTGAGGATGCGGGCCGTGGCGCGGCGGTCGTCCACCTTGTGGAACACGACGGTGCCGTCGTCTTCGATGCTGACCGACGGGTGAAGGATCGAACAACTGAAGTAGTCGTACGTGTTCTTCCACTCGACCGCGTCCAGGTGGGTCGGGTAGCCGGCGCCGTGCCTCTCGGGCACATACCGGATCGACACCCATCCGTTGGGGATGGTGACCTGCTGGATGGTGCCGAGCGTCAGGTACGGTCCCTGGCTTGCTCCATCCGTGATGATGACGACGGTACGCTCTTCGAGTTCGGCGAGGAACTCGGCGTCGAACGTCTCCAGGAGCCGCTCGGTCGTCACGGTGTCTTCCACGATTGTCATGGTCCTTGCGCTCCATTCATCCGGGGTAATTGCGATTGCAACTGCGTTCTAGCGTACTCCTGCATAAGCTGTTTGTATAGTCTAGAATCCACAAAAGGAGGGGAGTATACTAAACACTTGTGAAAGAACAAGAATTTATGAATGCACCCGAACAAGAACCAACACAGAAATTTGAATCAGTCGGTACCATGGGCTACGGCACCGAGGGTAAGATTAATTACGAAGAGAACAAAGGCACCGAGGCCCAAGCCGCTTTTGTCGAGCAGTTTATTGAAAACGGCGAAGGCCTCGTTGACGTCACCGAAAAAGACGATGGCTGTATTGACGGCCGCAAGACATTCCTCGCGCTCATTAAAAAGGGTGCCAACTTTGTAAAAGATAAAATTGACGCCCTGACAAAGCAGCGCGCGAAGGTTGCGGGTGGAGGCTATATTACCGGGCTTGCTATGCGCCTTGGAATTGCACCGACTCGCGGCGAAACGGCCGAAGCAGATCTGTCGAAGCTTGGACTCGACTTTGCAAGCGAGGGGATTGTCTGTGGTGCGCACACCGGTCCGGTTCATGGCAATCCTGACGGGACCGGCTGTGGCGCAAACGACAGTATTGTGGCGATTTTGAAGAACGCCAACACCTTCCGTGGCGACGTAAACGCCGAAGATCCAAAAGAGCGCTTGCTTGCAGGGACAACGGCGGCACTTCTTGCAAAAGCCGGTCTTGAGTTTAAGCCGGAGCTGTTCAACGAAATTGTTGATACCTGGCAAGATGCAGCAAATGACACCGCCTACTTTGGTGGTACCGGGAAGTCACGCCTCGACGTTATTGAAGCGACTCAAGAGGCGGTTTCAACTGATGAAGAACAGCCGGCAATGACTCGCGAGTTGGAAGGTGAGCACAAAGAGGCATACATCATCATTAACTACGTAGAAGGTAAGACCTTTAGTCAGGCCGCATTGTATGAAGCGCTTCATAAAGAGTTCCCTGAAACTCCAGTTGAAGACCTTCCGCAAGCCTTTGTGGTTGATGCGTGGCGCATTGTGGAACTCGCCAAGGGCGCTGCGAAGGGTGATGACGTCGAGAAGGCGATTTACGCCGGCGTGATGTACCAGCTTGCGACAGCAACGACGCTGACTGACGGAACACTTAAAGTCTTCACAAACAAATAAGCTGAATGGTTCTTAAAAAGGAGGGCACCCCCGCTCAGGGGGTGCCTTCATGCGGCGCCATCTTCCTGTGCGGGGGTGTACTGGGGGTGGTATGAGCGTTCGATCGGGTCGAGGACAAAGACCTGAATGCGCTCACCAATGTTTGCCACCGATGCGATGGCGACCATGCCAATCGGCGCGAGGACGAACGCCATGATCGGGGGCATCTCCTCGGCTCGATACCAGGCGAACTGACGCATCAGTAGGCCAAGCATGACGACGAGAATTAATTGATGTCCGAACACGATGCGCTTCAAGGGCCACGCGTACCGAGCCGGTACGTAGCGGTCCAGGTTGTAGAACGTCACACCGAAACGAAGGATGATGTACGCGAAAGTCCCCAGGGCGAGGACGTCGAGCACGCGGTCACCATAAAGGGTTATCCAATCGATGAACTGAACCATGCGAAACCTCTTTCGAAGGGGTCGGTACAAAAGCAATCACCGAAGTGATTATATATATTAAATCACTGAAATAATAAAAAAGCAAATTAAGGGCGAGGGGAGTAGTCGCTGACAATTTTCTTCATTTTGGTTGCAAAGAAACCTTTGTCAAAGCGTTTTGCTTTGCGGTGCAATGTTGCAGGTAAGAACGACATGGTTTCGAATCGTTCCATCGCTTTCACCAAGCTATCGACGGTTTGTTCTTCAAAAAATACACCCGTTTCGCCGTCTTGAACGATATCGAGTGCACCACCCTTTTTATACGCAATAACAGGGGTGCCAGCGGCCAGCGCTTCTACGGCAGAAATACCAAAATCTTCTTCGTTCGGGAACAAGAAGGCTTTCGAGCTTTGTGCAAGTTTTACGAGCGCTGGGTCGCTAATGCGTCCAACGAATTTCACGGTTGGCCCGGCAAGGCTTTTGAGGCGCTCGGTGTCTGGTCCGGTCCCGGCGATCGTTAGTGGCACTTTGAGCTTATTCGCAGCTTCAATCGCAAGGTCGAACCGCTTGTAGGGAACATGGCGCCCCCAAATAACATAGCCACTCCGCTCCCCTTTTGGCGGCGGCGTAAACCTGGCAACATCAACCGGCGGGTAAATGACTGTGCTTGGCTTGTTGTAGTATTCTTTGATGCGCTCTTGGGTGACTGTCGAGTTGGCAATGAATACGTCGATATCTGCAGCCGATTCGAGATCGCGCTTGCGCATCGCTTTTACAAAAGGAGGAATAAGTGGGCGAATGAACGGCGTCAGCGCACCAAAGCTAAATTCCCGGCGAAATTCTTCGTAGTGGCTCCAGTAATAGCGCGGCGGGGTATGAATGTAGGCAATATGCACCTGCCCTGGACGCGTTTTACGCACCGCCTTAGCCTCGGCACTTGAGCTACTGATGATGATGTCGAATTCGGAGAGATCGAGCTCGCGGAAGGCCTGAGCACGAAATACTGGCCATAGAATATGCTTGTAGCGAAGCTTTTCGGGAATACTGGTTTGTAGCTTTGTGGTGCGGACGTCGATATCTTTAAACGCCGACATTTTTTCGGCGTCATACACAGACGTGTAAATGGGTGCATTCGGGAAGAGCTTGTGGATTTCTAATACAAGCGGTTCGGCGCCGCCCATGTTCGTAAGCCAGTCATGAACAATCGCAATTTTTGGTGCTTTCGCCATGTATTACTTCGCTCCCCGACCCTTTAATACTACCCAAACAGTCTTAAATAAAATTTTAATGTCGAGCCAAAAGCTCCAGTTTTGTGCGTAGAACAGTTCGAGTTCAATGCGGTCGTCAAAGCTGAGTTCGCTGCGGCCAGATACTTGCCATAACCCAGTCATGCCCGATTTCACACTGTGGAGCAGGGCGGTGCGACCTTTTGACATTTTTACTTCTTGCGGAAGGATAGGGCGAGGGCCAACCAGGCTGATGTCGCCCTTGAGTACGTTAAAGATTTGCGGGAGTTCATCTATTGATGTGGCGCGCAGGAATCGACCAAACGGGGTAATGCGCGGGTCGTTATCGACCTTGCGGCTCTTTTCGTATTCGAGAGCTAAGTCTTCGCGACCCATTGCGCGGAATTCCTCAGCGGCATCTTTGCTGCCGTATTGTGCACCCATGCTGCGGAACTTAATAAGACCAATTGGTTGCGAGAAGCGACTGAGGCGGGGGCTGATGTAAAAGGCTGGCCCTGGGTCGGCGATTTTTTTGATAATGAAGATAACCAAGAAAATCGGCAACAGAATAATCGAGCCAACAAGGCTGAGGAGGAAGTCGAAGATCCGCTTTACAATTGAGCCCCAACCAACCAGCGGTGTTTGGTAGACGGTAATCATAGGGTAGCCGAGGAATACGTCGACGGTATTTTTGCCTGAGTAGAACTCAGATTCGCCCGGAATAAAGCTGTAGTCGATGTGGCTTGCCTGCGCGGCACTGAGGATTGTTTGGTTGCGCACCGGGTTTTCATACAGGTCGGTTTGAATAATGGCGGTGATGCCGAGTTCCTTGATTTGCTTTAGGGCAGCCTCGGGGGTTGAGAAGTGCAGGGCATGTGAGCCCACTGGAACGATTTTTTTAGGGCCGGCAATGGCAACCACGGCGTGCCCACTGCGGCGAGTCTCGGCGAGGCTGGTGGCGATGTCACTGGTGGTACCGGTCGAACCAATTATGAGAACGCGGCGAATTCCGCGGCCATAGCGGTAACTAATGGTGCGAATCAGGCGCATAACTTCCCTTTCAAGGACAATCAGGACAAAAGTGCCAATCAGGGCGTAGACGGCAACGAGTCGAGCAGGGAAGATATCGCGGTCACTGACGTATTCCCAGCCAATGACGAGTAGGATGCCGATAAAGACGCCGACGGCGATTTTGCTCCATTCAAGCAGGCGTTTGTTATAAGTTTTTGGTTGATACAGGCCGACGAGGGCGAAGATGGCGATCCAGAACGGCACAATAAGTAGGGCTGAAACGAGGTAATCCTGCGCATAAACTTCTTGAACAAGCGGGCGTGGGTCGTAAATCACACGAATCACATAGGCCAATACGAAAGCGGCAACGAGCACCAACGCGTCAACGAGCATCAGGATAAAGCTGTAGAGCTTAGAATTACGACGTGTCATAAGTGTACTTATTGTATCATTCACGGAGAGAATCGTCCCACGTTGGCTCGATGGTGTATTTACTGAGGGCCTCTCGGAGATTCTTCTTTTTGAGCTCATCGAGTGTTGGTAGGTAGCCTGCTTGCGCGTCTCCCAGTGCGCCCTCGCTCTTCATGCGTCTCAGTATCGCAGCTTTTACATACTCGTTTCTGTTCGTGAAATTTAATTTTACTTGCTGATCAATAATCGCAAGCATTTCTTCGGGTACGGATACTATATAGGTTGCATATGTAATCCATATGAATTTGTAAGTAGGTCCAAAGACCCAATGACGTCCCCGGTGGTACAAAATCGCGAGAGTGCACTATAATTTAAGAATATGGCAAAAAAATCGACAGTAACGCAGCTCAAACTACTTGATTGGTTGTTCGCGGGCACACTTCTGGTCATTTTTGGAGGTATTGTCCTGCACGCACCGATTTCAGTAGGACTTTCGACGCTCTTTCCTGATGGCGGCCTTGTTATTAAGTCGTGGAAAGAAATACTCTTGGGAGCCGCGCTTCTACTAAGTGTGGTAGTCCTTACAACAAATAAGCGCTGGGACATCGTCCAGGATAAGCTCATCGCCTATATTGCCCTGTTTGGTGCGCTCAATCTCTTAACCATCCCCCTGTTTTACACCGGCTTTGATGCGACGGTTGCTGGGCTCTTTATTAACCTGCGCTTCTTTTTATTCTTTGTACTCGTCTACGTGGCGCTAAAACTCTACCCGCAGCTGTATCGGCTATTCCTCACAGTGTTCTTTGGCGGCGCACTGGTTGTAGTGACCTTTGCGGTGCTTCAGGTGACGGTACTTCCAAACGATATTCTGAAATATCTGGGCTATGGTGAATCGACGATTATGCCCTATCTGACAGTCGATCAAAACGAAGCCTATGTGCGCATCAACAGTACGCTTCGGGGACCAAACCCACTTGGGGTCTACGCGGTCATCGTACTTACAGCAGTGCTGGCGGCGTGGCTGCGCGGACCGCGAAGGTTTACGCGTCGAGAATCGATTTTGGCGGGAATTCTCGCGGCCGGTTCGGTCATTGCGCTATGGGCGAGTTATTCAAGGAGTGCGGCGCTGGCGGCTGCAGCTGCGGTGGCTATTGTGGTGTTGGTTACCTACGGTCGTAAAATCCCGAAGCTCATTTGGATTGCAGTGCTTGCCGGAACACTGGTGCTCGCCGGAAGCCTTGTGGTGCTGCGTGACACAACGTTTGTGTCGCAGGTAATCTTACACGAAGATCCGCACGAGGGTAATGAGGTGAACTCTAATGACGGGCACGCCGAATCCCTGGTTGACGGGGCGCGCCGTATGGCAATGCAGCCGCTGGGGGCGGGGATTGGCAGCACCGGTTCTGCGTCACTCCTTTCAGAGAGGCCGCTCATTATCGAAAACCACTACCTCTTTGTTGCCCATGAAACGGGTTGGATTGGCTTTGTGCTGTTTATCATCATTAATTACGTTGCCTTGAAACGACTATGGCTACGCAGATCGCAGTGGCTGGCACTCGCAGTCTTTGCGTCGGGGATTGGCTTGGCGATTGCATCACTTTTCTTGCCGGTGTGGGCAGACGATACTGTTGCGATCATTTGGTGGGGGCTCGCGGCAATCGCGCTGGCGATTCCGATTGCTGAAATAGCAAAAAAGAAAGCGAAGAAATCATGACCGAACGTCAAACCAAGAAGCAACGCGAACTCTTATTATTTGTTGACCGATTTATTAAGGAGCACGGCTACGGCCCAAGTTACCGAGAAGTGATGGCGGGGATGGGCTATAAGTCGGTATCAACAGTTGCAGTACATATCGATGGACTGATTGAAAAAGGGTACCTTCGAAAGCGCGATAACTCGGCACGCTCTCTTGAAGTTGTTTCGTCTGAGTACAAGCCTGGGTCTGGCCCAACCTCGGGCGCCGGAAGCACTTCTGGTGGCACAGCAAAAGAAAAATGGCTCGTAGAGGCGATTGAAGAACGGTTTACTCGCTATAAACAGGCTTCAACACCTCAGCTTCTCGATGAACTCTACGTGCTGATTGGCGCATTAAAGGTACTCGGCTTCGATGGCGCGTACGAAGCTATGCGCTCCAAGCTCGCGTCGGTAACCCAGCGCTAGCAAATAAACGTAAGCGGGTCTATGATAGGCCCGCTTGCTCAGTTAGAATAGGAAAAGATGCAAATAACGCCATCGCCAGGAAGCCAACGAGGAGCGATTCGTCCGCCAGAGCGAGACGAGCGCCTTTTTGAGCGCCCTGCCGCTCGCCCACCGGTGCGTAGACCTGGTTCGATGGATGGGGTGGTCAAGGTGCCAAAACCTGAAGCTACCGGTGCGATACCCATGCCAATGCCTGTTGCGACTCCAGTTGCTCCTATTGTCGCGTCAAAGCCTGCGCCAACTGCGCCGGTTGAAACGCCCGAAGAATCGTCACTTGAAACGAAGCTTGAGGCCGAGCTTGCCAAGCCAAGCGAAGAAAAGCTCGATCGAAAAGCAAGGCGCGCGCTGAAGCGTGCGGCAAAGCAAGGTGGTCAGTCGGGCACTATGGGGAGTGGGAAACGGTATGACCGTAAGGTACTTCTTTTGTTTGTGTTCGCGATTATCGCCCTGCTTATAGTGGGATACATCGTCTACGATACCTGGGGAGCGTAGGGGCATTTAAAGCGCGAGCGGTATAATAGGGAAAGCATGCGACACGAAAACGAACATTTTTCATCGGCGCGGACGCGACGAGAACGATATGGGTCAAGGCGAGGACGAAAAGCCTCGGCGGTTTCGCGACTCTTCGGAAATCGCAAAAACCTTATTATTGCAGGGCTTGTCGTTCTTTTCGTGCCAATTATCGTCGTGCAGCTTTTTTGGTCGACGACTTCCCTGCTCCCAAACACCTATGTTGGTTCAGTGAATTTGAGTACCATGAATAAGCCCGAGGCGGCCGAAAAACTCGACAAAGCCTATGCCGAAACTGTGGCGCCGGTCTATTTTTCTGATAGTGACGAAGTGGTGGTCGAACCAACCCTGAGTCAGCTCGGGTATACCGTTAAGAATGAAGCACGCGTCGACGAATACTCGTATCCTTTCCTCGCCCGTCTCGTGCCGTACTCACTGTTTTGGTACCAGTTCTTTATGGGGAAGGGCGTACCAGAGGTTGCTCGCGACGGCGAATCATTTAACCAGTATGTCGAGGCTCGTTTTGGCGCCGACTGCGAATTTGAACCAATTAACAGCACCATTGCTATTCGCGACGGAGAACTGCGCGTCATTGACGCCAGCCGCGGTGGATCATGTGATTTTAATGAACTCAGGATGGCCCTCGAAAAGGTGGGCGCACGGCTCGACCAGCCGAACATCGAAATTAACGGTACTTCAACCGCGCCAGAAATCTCGACAAAGGAGGCCGAGGAAGAATTCAAAAGGCTTACAGAAACGCTTGGAGACGGCATTACCTTGAAGGTCCAAGACAAAACCGAAACGATTCCTAAGTCGACCGTGGTTCAATGGCTTGAATACTCAGCAAAAGACGGCAAGCTCGTGCTGAATGTTGTGAGCGACGCGTCTGCCCCATGGCTCGAAGAAAAATACGGCGAAAAGTTCACCTTTGACGCTAGTACCACTGTGGTAACACTGCGTGACTATAAAGAATCCTCACGTGAATCGGGCAAAAACGGAAGCCTGCTTAATACGACGGCAACAACCGAGCAACTCACGAAATTTCTCCGTGATGAGCAAGAAGACGCGACGCTCATGATCGACACCATCCAGCCAGCGATTGAATACAAGCGCACCTACAGCCCAAGCGACGCCAAGCTCTCGGCGGTAATGAAAAAGTATGCTGATACACACGCCGGGGTGTACGGAGTGAAAATGGTCGAGTTATCAGGTGATCGACGCAATGCCTCGTACGACGCAGCGAAGGTATTTACTACCGCCAGTACCTATAAAATGTTTGTAGCCTACAGTGTGCTGCTTCGTATTGAAAGCGGTGAGTGGAGCTGGGAGATGCCAAGCTACGGCGGGCTGAGTGTATCAACTTGTTTTGACCGCATGCTGAAGCTCTCTAATAACGAATGTGCTGTGTGGTTCTTGCTGAAAATCAGCTACCCGACAGTCACCGCCGAGGCGCATGCGTTAGGCGCGACCCACACCAACTTCAATCGAAATTCTGGCATTAGTTCAACCGCCGAAGACGAAGCGCATTTCCTCAGCCTACTTTACACAGGGCAGATGCTCCGCGAACAATCGAGCCGCGACCGCTTCATTGAAACCATGAAGGGGAATGTCTATGTAGCTGGTATTCCAAGTGGCGTTCCAGGCGTGCCCGTCGCCGATAAGGTCGGCTTCCTCGATGGCCTATTGCACGACGCCGCAATTGTCTATAGCCCTAAGGGCGACTACGTCCTGATCGTTCTTACCGATAACGCCAGTTGGGGTAACATCGCCGAGCTTACAAAGGAAATTGAAGCCGCCCGATAGTACTTATGCCGCTCTGGTATAATGAACGTATTGTTATGATTACATCAGGACAACTTCGCCGTGTATCGCGACAGTTTTGGCTGATCTTTATTGCATGTGTTGTTGCCCTCTCTGTATTTGCTATTCTTATTAAACCCGTTAAGGCGGCAACAATGACGATGCGTACCGGGTATTATGTTGGAAAAGGCGCAGCTCCAGTTGTTATTTCGGGGCTTGGATTTCAGCCAAATCTTGTTATGGTAAAAGCTGCGACAGCAACCACCTCTATGATGGTGAAGACGAGCGCAATGCCAGCAACCTCCACTTCATATCTCACAGCGGCGGCACAGGATTCCGCGACTACCATCACCCTAGGCACGGATGGCTTTACTATTACAGCTTCATCGACAACGACAAATATGCAAAATATTATTTTTCGCTGGATTGCTTACGGGGGGTCTGACTGCTCTGCTTCAGGTAACTTTTGTGTCGGTACCTACACGGGTAACGGAGCGGGCGCGCGTACAATTACAGTGGGATTTGAGCCAACGATTGAAATTTTAAAGCCTGCGACGTCTGCAACGGCAGGGCAGTTACGAACCGCCTCAATGCCAGCCAACCGTACGGAACAATTCAACACAGCAGTTGCTAATACTGTCGGCGGACTTATATCGGGCTTTACTTCGACTGGTTTTACGGTTGGCACGAACAACAACGCTAACGGTGTCGCATACTACTATATTGTTTTTGGGACTGGCTCTGGTATAGCACAGGGGACATATACCGGAGACGGCGTTGACGGCCGATTAGTAGCGGGACTTGGTTTTTCGCCAGACGCTGTATTCATTAAAAATAGTACGTCGGCAACAGCAACCTCTCGTAACGCTGTATACTCTCAGACGCATCATTATGGTAACCATACATCATATCTGGCTGCAGCAACCGCCGATGCAACAAATATGATTAAAGCTCTAGAGCCAAACGGCTTCCAGCTTGGCTCAATAGCACACACAAACGAAAGTGCGGCGACCCATTATTGGTTTGCTTTTGACGGAGATTCGCCGCCGAACACAAGTGGAACCTTTAGCTTTAAACAGGGTTCATATCTTGGCACTGGTGCGGCGTTTTCGGTTACAGACCTTGGATTTACTCCTGATGTGGTTATTGTGAAGCGCGGAGGGGCGGAATACTCTATTATGAGGATGAGCCTGCACGGCGGTGATGTGAGCTACCACCTTACGAGTACGGCTGCGGCGATTTCGGGGGCAATCACCTCAATAGATGCTGATGGATTTTCAATCGGGACTTCGCTAGTGGCCAATACGAGCGGCGCGGTGCACTACTGGCAGGCATTTGGTAATGCATATAACCCACATACGAATAGCGGTGCGGCGGATTTTGCGGTGGGTGCATATCAAGGTAATGGTATCGATAATCGATCTGTTACTACCGTTCCATTTCAACCGGATTTAATTGTGGGACGAGCCGCTTCAAGCGCTACGGCGGTCATGCGTACATCGGCACACGCTGGAGATACAACAAGTTATTTCTCGACGACTAATGACGCCGCAAATATGTACCAATCATTTCTTCCCAATGGTTTTCAGGTGGGAACCTCAACGGTAAATGTCGCAGGAATATCAAATTTTTGGTTTGCTTTTAAAGCGGGAGCAAACTTCCAAACAGGAAGTTATACCGGTGACGGAATTAATAATAGAACTATAAGTATCGCAGGCTTCCGACCGGATATTGTGTGGGTGAATCGAAGCGCAAGTCAGGCTGCAGTAATGAAGACTACCTCGATACTCGCGAATAACTCGGAGAGCTTTGCGAACATAGCAGCAACATCAACTGCTATTTTGGAGATGACGGGAGGCGGGTTTACTGTAGGGGTGGGTGCACCTGTAAACACGTCTGGAGGCGTGTACCGATATGCGGTATGGCGCGAGCCTGTTGTTGCATCACTTACAACGTATTTTATCGATGGCATGTCGGGCAATGAGATAATAAATCCTGTAATTAACCTAAATCCTACGGAAACACAGTTCCAGTGTCATCAAACGAGCGGCACGATTGGAGATTGGCCCGACAATATTCTTCGTATTCAGAACACAACAGCTAATCCGGCGTGGTCGCTATCGGTTGCCGCCACTGATGGCCCAACCGCCCTCTGGCAAGACAGTGTGTATGGACGAACTTTCGATTTTAACGATACTACTGGGACTGGCTGCGGCGATGGGGGTGACAGTGATACAAAATCCGGTCAGATGAAATTCAATATGGGTGATGCAGCAGTGGGTGGGGCTCCAGGGTGTGCGGTAGCTGGCTTAACACAGGGATCGACACAATCATTCCAAGAAGGCTTTCTCCACACCATAACGCTCGTCTCGGCGGGAAGCGGTGCAGCTACTGACTGTTATTGGGATATAACAGATTTATCTATACAGCAGACCATTCCCCAAGAGCAACTTCCCGGTGACTACTCACTAGAACTAACCTTAACACTCGTGGCGCAGTAACGCGTATAATGATGGATATATAACAAGGAACTATGAAAAGGATATTCTCCGTCACCGCCTCTCACCCGATAACTCGGAAAGAACGAGCAGTTGGTATTGCGATTGTCCTCTTTTTCTTAGTATCGATATACCTATTGTGGTTTGGGGCGCACCAAACAAGTGTGCGCCATGCAGAAGCAAATGTGCTTCGTGACACAGACCGAATTACGGGTGAAATTGAACGGCGACTCGAAGTGTATTCGGACGTGCTGTACGGTGGTCGAGGCTTGGCACTTACCAACGTCGAGTTATCGAGAGAAAACTGGGATGCCTACATGGATGGACAAAATGTTGGGCGTCGGTACCCGGGTATTGTTTCGATTGCGTACGTCGATCGGGTTGCTCCGCGTGAAATTGGCGCCGTGCGCGAATCACTGAATGACGCGCGTCTTGCGGGCGAACCAGAGGTCCATATTACCACGTCTTCTAGAGGTGAGGATGTTTTGGTGACAAAGTATGTATCGAAGTACCGAGAAACAAACAGCGATGCGCTTGTCGTGGGCACAAGTATTGGCGGGCAGGCTCATTTTAGCGCCGCAATTGAGCGCGCCGGTCAAACGGGATACGCATCAACAACGGCGCCGTATAGTGTGGCTGACGAAACGTATGTCATGGGACTCCTTGCGATTTACGGTGACTCGTACCGAACCGACATGACCCCAGAAGAGCGTATCTCGGCCGTTGATGGCTATGTCGCCTTAACCGCAAACCCCGACGAAATTATTCGCTCGAAAATTCAGAAGATTCAACCCGAAGCGCCACTCGCTATTGTTGTCACTGGTGGCGAGAATGGCCCACGGCTGTATGTAGAAAACGAATCAATGTACCCAAGAAACGCCATTGTGAAAGAGCGCACCCTCAGTGTTGGAGGCGTTCCGTGGCACTTCGAATTTCGTGCTCCGGTAACCTATGGCTTACTTTGGCGAGAAACACTTGCGCCAATTGTCGTCCCTGCTGTGGCGGGCATCGTCATGATTATTGTCATGCTGCTGTATCTACGTAAAATCGGTATTCGCGTATCAAAGAAGTAGCAAAATCGAAACGATAATGACCGCCGCAATCGTAATGACCGCGAGAAGGCCGGGTACGGTATCAACAACTTCTTGCTGAGCGGTCGGTGGGTTTTCAAGTTGCGCACCTTCAACAACCGCAATCGGCTGGAAAGGTAGTGACGTCACGTTTGCAGGAGCGCCTGTATACGGCTTCTTGCCAATAATAAGAGGGATTTGGTACACAGTGCGCGTACCTGTCTGTACGATGGTGACGACAGGCGAAGCGGGTGACGTTGGCGTTGGTGTTGGAGATGGGTCGGTTGGGTCGGGGTTGGGAACATGTGGGTCAACGACAACACCACAGGCCTCAGGGGTGATATAGACGATTGAATTCGAGCCATCATTAACGATTTCAAACACACAGTCTAGTGGAAGGATGCGCTGCTTGAGTGTCGTGTCGACGGCTTGCACTGGAGGGGTCAGTGCAACGACATGAATACCCATAAGGAGCGTCGCGAGTGTGAGCGGTTTTATTGTTCGGAGTGTAGTGCGCGACAAGGAGTCTACTCCGCGTCGTCAGCGCGTGGCGGAACTTTTATATCGGTGCCAGGTTCGAGGTGATACGGTGCACGAATCTTATTAACGGTCGCAAGTTTCTTCCACGAAACGCCGTAATGCTTGGCAATCTTTTGGAGCGAGTCGCCCTTTACCACGGTGTGGTGTCGCCATTGGCTCTTTACCGCACGGTTAAGGCGAAGGCGACGGATAAGCAGGATAAGTGCAATGACGATTCCGGCAAGCAGCGCAAGCTCAATCATAAAGGCAACCGGGTGTGGGGGAATAAACACAAAACCTGAGTCACCATTGGTTGTGGTGTTGGTTTGGTTGGTTGATTCACCAAGACCATCTTGTGTGTTTGAGTTATAACTCGCTTCAACCGATGCGCGGTACCATCCACCCCAGAAAGGACTGGCGTGGGTAAAGTTCCAGCGAGCTGTTGAGCCTGGAAGGACGGGGTAGGTGCTGGTTGCGGTTCCCGATGGAATACCAAAGAGTGACACCAACTTCGTCGTAATGGTAGTGTCGAGGGAAACGTTTCCGGTGTTGGTGATGCTTGGCTGTACAATGTACTGCGCCGCAACACGTGGGTTTGGCTCGAGGGTCACCTTGCTAATAGTAAGGGCCTTCACAATATCACCAGGAATGGTAACTGAAATGCGAATTGCTGAACGGAAGCTCAGGACAACGCCGTCGCCTTCTGACGCGCTTTCGCCATCTTGAATAGCCTGCATGGCAATACAGCCACCGTGCTCACCAACACTCGCGTTGTTTGGAGCTGTCAATATAAAGTTAACGATTTGCTTTGCGCCCGGTGCAAGGGTGACGGTGTCATTAGGGATCGTAATCCAAGCACCAACATCGGCTTTTTCTTCAGAGTCCTGCGCACAGGCAAAGGCGCCGTCACTTGCGACGGTTGAGTCGACTGCGGTAATCTTAACGCGCTTCTCTTCATCAGAAGTATTCGATACTTCGACGCCATCGGTCACTGACTGCCCAGGTTGGAGTTCGTAGATAAAGATCGAAGACGTTCGAGGATTATCTTTGTCTGGGTTGGCAGGCTTACCCCCCACGCCACCGTATTCGAGCGCGCTAAGAGTGGCAGGAGTGAGGCTCGCAATAACGATGGCGATAAAGGTAAGAATGGCTTTTTTCATAGTATGGTGTAGTACTCGTTGATGATTATAGTAGTAGGCAGATAACTGAGATCTATGATGCAGTCGCTGTGATGGTCATCTGCAAGGTGTAAGTACCAGTAGGTTCTTCACCAGGGATCTTTTGTGAAAGACCAACGCCAGTGAGGTAGCCGCGGTATACTTGCGTGCCTGTTGGAGCATTGAGTAGGGTAACCGGTGTTGCGCCAGTCATTGCCGTTGAAGTACCTTGGGTAATTGCCGCTGCGGTACACGCTGTCGTGATACAGTCGTCGGTGAGTGTTGCCGCTGCTGGGTTCACGGTAAGTTGACCGTTTGTACAGCCAGTTCCCGTCGCATCGTTATAGGCGTAGTTGTTGCCGCCGCTCGTCCAGTTGCCAGAGCCGGCAAGGGTAAGTGTCCAAGATTGACCAGCGGTGGTGCCACCTGGGTTAATCACGTACAGGCGTTGGGTGTTTGTACCAAGCGTTCCTGTTACTGTCTGACAATCGAATGAGAACGTCGTTGCTGGAATAGCAAAGCTTGGTGAAGGAACCGTCACGCGCGACGCGTCAAGGATTGATGCCGTAAGTGTACCGCCGTTGATTTGTTGTGTAACGTTTGTGTTTACTGCGAACGTAGCAGTGGTAGGTACCAAAGCTACAGCGAGGGCAGCGATGGCAACGCCAAGTGTCCTCTTAAGGTTATTAATAACTTTCATTTTGAAATTTCTCCTTAAGACCCCCTCGGTCTAGTTACGCTTATGGTAGCAACGCGTTGTTTCTTTTGCAATAGTTTTATTTTTCTTAGCCTTGACTACCTCTGATAATAACGCTATAATTACCCAGACTCCGTTTCTATATCGGAATGCATATATATGTATATTCCGGCGTAGCTCAGTGGTAGAGCAAGAAGCTGTTAACTTCGAGGTCGCTGGTTCGAGTCCAGCCGCCGGAGCCAGACTCAGCAGGTAAATACCCAGACCGGGTTCCCTGACCAAAAGTCAGATTTACCCCTTGAGTCAGACAAAAGTACCAATTGTCACCAAAAGGTACAAAACCGATGGAACCGTCCGAAAGGGCGGTTTTTTCGTGCTCACCCCCGATATTTAGTCCTGAAATTGACCAGTTTCTCCTAGGGTGACTGGACAGTCGAAGAGCTGACCAGGTTCCTGAGTGATTTGCGTTGCTGAAAGTTATAACAAGTTCGATACAGACACCGCTGACTTATTGCCAATTAATATCGAGCTATATCGGTACAAGCTATATGAAGATGGTTTACTAACGCTCGACACCGAAAACTATCAGAAGGTAAAGTTGCAAGATGCGCCTAAGT